>JAENVT010000149.1 GCA_016650435.1 Ilumatobacteraceae bacterium | reverse complement strand
CGACGAAGATCGCGGCGTTGTGGCCCGCCCCGGACGCGTTGTCCGGGGACATGAAGTCCTTCATGTAGTTCTCGGCGACACCGAGGATCAGCAGTCCGGTGCCGAGGGTGAACACCGATGCCCATCGGAACCACCACAGGGCGCGGCGGGCGACCTTGTCGATCGCCATGTTGCGCGACTTGCCGTCGTCACCGAACGCGGCGAACGCAGGCACCTGGACGAGGTTGAAGTAGTACAGCAGGCCGATCCAGGTGATGCCCGCCAGGATGTGCAACCACCGGAAGCCGAACTGACCGAGCGCTGCCCGGCTGAAGAAACTGTCGACTGCAAGCACCGTGATACCTCTTTCGTTTGGTTTCTTTGGTTTCTTTGGTTTTCAGTTGAGTTTCGTTGAGCGTGTCGATTGAACGTTTTGTTCTACCTAGGACCTCTTCGCGTGAACGTAGCACCACAGCAACGTCGTACCGAGAATGCAGCGCCGTAGATTGTGCGACGCCATGGCCCACGAATTCATCTACACCTGTCACAAACTCGCTCGCGTCTATCCCCCGGACCGCACCGTCTTGGAGAACATCTCGCTGTCGTTCTACCCCGGTGCCAAGATCGGTGTGCTTGGCGCCAACGGCGCGGGCAAGTCGAGCCTGTTGCGGATCATGGCCGGCCTCGACGACGGGTACAGCGGAACAGCGCGTCTGACACCGGGTTTCACGGTCGGGTATCTCGCCCAGGAACCGGATCTCGATCCGACGAAAGATGTGAAGGGCAACGTCATGGACGGCGTCGCCGCGGTGCAGTCGATCATCGATCGCTACAACGAAGTGATGACGATGTGGGGCGACGCCGATGCCGACTACGACAAGATCGGAGCCCTGCAGGCCGAACTCGAGGATCGGATTGCCGCGACCGACGCCTGGAGCCTGGAGCGCAACGTCGAGATCGCCATGGACGCGCTGCGCTGCCCTCCAGACGACGCAGACGTCACAACGCTGTCGGGTGGCGAGCGCCGACGCGTTGCTCTTTGCCGATTGCTGCTGAGCCGACCTGACCTGCTGCTGCTCGACGAGCCAACCAACCACCTCGATGCCGAGAGCGTGGAGTGGCTCGAACGCTTCTTGCAGGACTATCCGGGCACCGTCGTCGCGATCACCCACGACCGGTACTTCCTCGACAACGTCGCCAAGTGGATCCTCGAACTCGATCGTGGTCGCGGCATTCCATTCGAAGGCAACTACTCGTCGTGGCTCGAGCAGAAGCAGGAGCGGCTCGCGCGCGAAGAGAAGGGCAATGAGAATCGTCAGCGCACACTGCAACGCGAACTGGAATGGGTGCGCATGGCACCGAAGGCTCGCCAGGCAAAGGGCAAGGCGCGGCTCGCCGCGTACGACAAGCTGCAACAAGAGGCAGAGGCCGCCGAGCGAGGGCCGGATCGTTTGGAGATCACCATCCCAGTCGGTCGCCGATTGGGCGACACGGTGATCGAGGTCGACCATCTCAGCAAGGGATTCGGCGATCGTCTGCTGATCGAAGATCTGTCGTTCACACTTCCCCGCGCCGGGATCGTCGGCATCATCGGCCCCAACGGTGCCGGCAAGACCACGCTGTTCAAGATGCTGACCGCGCAAGAGTCCGTCGGCGACGGGAAGGTCACGATCGGCGACACCGTCGATCTCGCCTATGTCGACCAGTCCCGCGACACGCTCAATGCCGACGCCACCGTGTTCGAGGAGATCACCGGCGGCGTCGAACACATGAAGGTCGGCAACCGCGAGATCCACGGGCGGGCGTATTGCGCCAGCTTCAATTTCAAGGGAAGCGACCAGCAGAAGCGCGTCGGCGATTTGTCGGGCGGCGAACGAAACCGTGTGCATCTCGCCAAGATCCTGAAGTCAGGTGGCAACGTGTTGCTGCTCGACGAGCCGACCAACGACCTCGACGTCGACACCCTGCGCGCCCTCGAGACCGCTCTGGAAAACTTCCCGGGGTGCGCCGTGGTCATCAGCCACGACCGTTGGTTCCTCGACCGAATCGCCACACATGTGCTGGCCTTCGAAGGCGACAGCCAAGTGCGCTGGTTCGAGGGCAACTTCACCGAATACGAGGCCTGGCGGCACAAGGAGCTCGGAGCCAGCGCCGACCAGCCGCATCGCATCAAGTACAAGCCACTCGTCCGTTAGACCGGTCAAAAGCGTCAGACTGTCTCGTGGCCACTCGACTGATCACCCGGGTTTGCATCGCCGTCTTCGTATGCGGCATCGCCGGGCTGATCATCTCGTCGATCGCCGGTAACAACAACGGTGTGGTGTTGACCATCGGCGGGGCCATCGTCGTGGCCGCGATCGTCTTGATGGCGGTCAACACCGTGACGGTGCACGAGCGGATCGATGCCTTCGACGATGCGGCTGCCGAACAACTCGAGGCGCAGGTGGCCCGCCTGGTCGAGCAGGGTGCGAACGAGACCGATGTCCGCACGCTGGTGCGCGAGGCGCGCCGCAGCGGTCGCCGATGACCAGCAGCGATGCGACGGTCGAAAGCGATGCCCAGTTGGCGGCCAGGCTGGCCATCGATGCGGGGCATCTGTTGGTGCAGTTGCGCGACGAGTTGACGCGGGCCGGTGCGCCGGCGTGGCAGGTGATGGACAGCGGCGATCTGGCCAGTCAACGCTTCCTGGCCCAAGAGCTCGCCATCGCTCGGCCAGGCGATGCTGTGCTGTCGGAGGAAGGCCTGGAAGACCCAAGGCGCTTCGACACCGACCGCGTGTGGATCGTCGATCCATTGGATGGCACCAGCGAATACGGCGAGCGCGGCAGGCCGGACTGGGCAGTTCACATTGCCCTCTGGGATGCCGACCACTTCGCCGCAGGTGCAGTCAGCATTCCTGCACTCGACCTCATCTTCTCCACTGATCCACCGGCGGTCGTTCCGCAATCGGCACGCTTGCGGCCGCGGCTCGTCACCTCGCGCAATCGCAATCCGTACGTCGCTGTCGTCATTGCCAACGCTCTCGACGCCGATGCGTTTCGCCTTGGGTCCGCTGGTGCCAAGGCGATGGCCGTGGTCACCGGCGAGGCCGACATCTATGTGCACGACGGCGGGATGTACCAGTGGGATTCAGCGGCGCCCGCTGCGGTCGCGCTGGCCGCTGGACTGCATGTCAGCCGTATCGACGGCTCACCGATGGTGTTCAACGATCGCGATCCGTGGCTGCCCGACCTGTTGATCTGCCGGCCGGAGTACGCCGAGCCGGCGCTCGACGCGTTGCGCAGCAGTCCGAGACAGGCGTGGCGGTAAACGTTGTTGTCGTCCGCTGTGTCTTCGGCGGGTGCCTGACCGCCCCATCGGCGTCCGAGGCTCGTAGAATTCACCCATGACTCTTGCCGTGCCGGGTGACGGTGGCCTCCTCGAGCCGGGCTACGGAGAGCCGACCGCAGCGGAACACCGTGCTGTTCCAATTTCGACGACACGGCTCCCCGGTCTGACGATCGCGCTGATGACCTCGATCGGCGCCGGCGTCATCCACGCTGCCGCTGCCGGCGTCCACGCCGAGCATCCCCAACTGGCCCGCCTCTTCGTCCTCTGCGCAGTTGCCCAGATGGTGGCAGGCCTGATCGCCTGGGCCTACCCGAATCGTCTGGTCGCATCTCTGATCGTTGCTGTTAACGCCCTCGCCGTCGGCGCTTGGTTGGCGACTCGGATCACCGGCATCTCGTGGATCCAGGGTCTCGAAGTTCGCGAGGCACCGCAATTCGCCGATACAGCGTGCGCGTTGCTAGGTGCCGCTGCCGTCGGCTGCGCCCTCGCCGCGGCCATGGTCGGCAAGAGGACTTCCTCAGCACCACGGCTGTGGTTTCCGGCGCTCGCTGTCGCCGCGCTCACCATCCCGGCAATGCTCAGCAGTGGCACCCATGTGCACAGCCACGCATCCGCGGCCAGCAGCAGCGAAGCCGTCGACGAGTCGCAACCGCACTCCCATACCGCTGACGGCGCCGCGGTGGCCCTCCCGGCGAGCGATGCGTCTGCCAATTCGGTCCCCAACTCAGACAGCGGCGCGGTCCCAGTTGTGGACGAGTCGCAGCCTCACTCGCATACCGCCGACGGCACTTCGGTCGCGACAACCGCCACCTGGCCGCGTCCCTGGGACCCGTCGAAGCCGATCGACGTATCCGGCGTGCCGGGTGTGACACCCGAGCAGGAGGCACGAGCAACGAAGTTGATCGAGGACTCGCTGAAGGATCTGCCGAAGTACGCCGACACGGCAGCGGCAGTTGCCGACGGCTACGCGTCGATCGGCGACGCCGGCACCGGTAGCGAGCACTACATCAAGCTGTCGCTGATCGAGGACAACGACTTCCTCGATCCCGCGAAGCCCGAGTCATTGGTGTACACCGTCAACGGCGACAGCCGCACCCTGGCAGGCGCGATGTACATCGCCAGCGCCCGACCGACCGACGACCCGAGCCTGCTCGCGTTTGCGGGCCCGCTGATGCAGTGGCACAACCACGGCAACCTGTGCTGGGCAACCGGTCCCGACGGCAAGCCCCGCGTTGTTGGCATCACCGATGCCAACGGCAACTGCGCGCAAGGGGTCAACACCGGTGGCCAGAATCCGATGGTGCATGTGTGGGTCACGCCACATCCGTGCGGCGTGTTCGCCGCGCTCGAAGGTGTGGGAGCCGGACAAGCCGCAGTACCCGACGCGCAACGCGTCGATATGTGCAACCAGCCGCACACGCATACCGCCGCAGCCGTACCCACGAAGCCATACGACCCGACGCAGCCGATCGACCTCGGTGGCGTCGCCGGCGTGACCCCCGAGCAGCAGGCTGCCGCCGAGAATCTCGTGGCGCTCAACGTCGTTCGCCTGCCGCAGTGGTCGGACTACAAGGTCGCCGAGGCCGCCGGATATCACAGCATCGGTGACGGCCTCACCGGGTTCGAACACTTCATCAAGTGGGACTCGATCAACGACGACGTCACGCTCGATCCCGATCATCCCGAGAGCCTTGTCTACTCGCCGCAGCCGGACGGTTCGAAGAAGTTGGTCAGCGCGATGTACTTCCTTCGCGACACGGTGTCGCTGACCGACGTGCCCAACATCGGCGGGGCGCTGATGCAATGGCACATCCACGACAACCTGTGCTTCACGAACGACCCTGTCGCCCCACAGGTACGCGGTGTCACCAACTCTGCGGGAGAGTGTCCCGCGCCGCTCACCAAGTTCCTTCCGGCGCCGAAGATCCACGTGTGGATCACATCCAACAAATGCGGCCCGTTTGCCGCCCTCGAGGGAATCGGGGCCGGTCAGATCGCCGATGGCCAGACACGGTTGTGTGACACGGCTCACGGGTCCGGCTTCTAACCGACCGGGGCTGAAACCTTCCTCGCGACCATCGTCGCCTCGGCATCCTCGTCACGGATGAACCACGAGCACACGGCGGCGAGCAGCGCCAGGATCACGGCGACGCCGAACGCCCAGCGCACACCGGTGAGCGCCCGGCTCACCTCGTTCGCGAGTGGCGCCCTGCTGAGCGACATGTGGGCCGCGAGGATGCTGGCGACGATCGCTACTCCAAGCGACACACCGACCTGACGTTGGGTCGAGAAGATCGACGAGGCTCGACCGTTCTGCGCCGGCTCGATCGTCGCATAACTCGCTGCCTGCATCGGGACGAATGCGAACCCCATGCACAGTCCGCGTCCGAACATCAGGCCGCGGATCAACCACAGCGAGGTGTGCAGTCCCAACGTCGTGTAGAGGGATATGGCGAGCGCCGCAGCCAGGAATGCGCCGCTCATCAACCGGCGCGGGCCGATGCTGGCATACAGCCTCCCGGCAATTACAGAGGAGATCATGATCCCAAACGCTTGCGGGAACGTCGTCAAACCACTGGCGAGCGGAGTCATGCCGCGAAGAAGTTGCAAATACAACGGCATCACGAACGTCACGCCGAGGAAGCTGGCCATCGAAAACAGTCCGACGAGGTTGCATTGTCGGAACATTCGGTTGTGCAGCAGACGGAGGTCGAGCATCGGGCTGGAGATCCGCAACTCGACGACCGTCATAGCCACAGCCGCGATCACTCCGATCACACCGCACGTCACGACGAGTGGGGACGACCATCCGGAATGCGGGCCTTCGCTGAGCGTGTAGACGATCAGGGCCAGCGCGGAAGCCGACAGGATGAAGCCGGCGATGTCGAAACGACCTGTGGCGGGATGCTTGTGCTCCTGCAGAAATCGCCACCCAAACCACAAGGCGACCATTCCGATCGGCACGTTGACAAGAAAGATCCAACGCCAACTGATGTTGGTCACGATCAAGCCACCCAGAACCGGGCCGAGCGCCGGAGCCACCAAGGTGGGAACCATGATCAATGTCGCCGCTCGGGCCCGCTCGGCGGGCGGAAAAGCTCGGAACAGCATGGCCAGACCCACTGGGGTCAACATTCCGCCGCCGACACCCTGGATGACACGAAAGGCGATCAGTTGCCCGATCGTCTGCGCGCAACCGCACAGCAAGGACCCGCCCGTGAAGGCGAGGAGCGCGACCAGGAACGTGCGCTTCGTCCCGAACCGGTCACCTAGCCAGCCTGACGTCGGAATCCACACGGCGAGGCTGAGCGTGTAGCCCAAAACGACCCATTCGGCGTTCTCGGTGTGCAGCTCGCGACCGAGTCCTGGGATAGCAACGTTGACGATGGTCGAATCGAGAATGTCGAGGAACAACGCCGAGACATAGACGACCGCGACGATCCACTTGTACTCGATCTGCCGGCCGAACACCTGCACCGTGTTGGGGGCAGGGGCAATCGTTGTCACGTGGCCCGAGCGTAGCTGTGGCCCCTCGGCGATCCCGAGGTCGGGGCGCCTACGAAACGGACAGAATCGTGACGGTGCCAGTGTTGCCGTCGACGCGCACCCGGGCGCCGTCGGGAATGTTGCGGGTAGCTCCGATGGCCGAGATCACGCATGGAATTCCGAGCTCGCGACTGACAATGATGGCGTGGCTCAGAGCCGCGCCGACATCGACCACCACAGCTGCGGCCGGAACGAACAGCGGTGTCCACGAAGGATCGGTGATGGGAGCAATCAACACATCGCCCGGTTGCAGAGCCGAAGGGTCATTCGAATCGAGCACCACGCGAGCGATGCCCTCGGCGACACCCGGGCAACCAGGAAGACCGACAATGGTGTCGCCCTGCGAGAGCCGATCGACGCGAACGGCGTCGCGTCGCGCCCACGTGTCGGGCCCCTCGGTGTGCCCGACGAACACAAACGGCGGCTCGAGCTGTTGCAAATTTTGATACTCGGCGCGGCGCGTCCGGATCTCGTCGGTCATCGAGTGCGGGTCAGCCAGCAGTGTCGGCATCTCTGCTTCGCGAACGAACCCGAAGTCCTCGATCTCGTCGAACGCGCCGCGGTCGACCATCCGACTCCCCAGCTCGCGCATTGCCATGCGCATCTCGTGAATGACCCTGATGTTGTTGGTCTTCGTTCGCTCGCGACCCGGCAACCAAGCCGCCGAACACCCGATCGCCGCAGCGAGTTGACCGTGCGTAGCTGGGTCGGCAGCGACCGTCGCCAGCAGTTCGGCAGAAGCCGTGGCTCGTTGATCGGCGCGGATCGCGAACTGCCGCGCAGGGTCTGCAGTGTCGGGAGCCTTGCGCATGCAGTCGATCGCCACGAGCGCCAGGCTGTGCTTTGTCTCCCACGACGGCGATCGACTCTCCCACTCGTTCGGCCCGCGGCTCCCGAACTCGTGCACGAAGTCGTCGAACGCCGTCGTGAACTCGGCCGAGACGGGGTCCAGTCGTGACAGCGCCCACATTGCATGGCTCGGTGCAGCCGAATCGACATCGCCGATGCCCGAGATGATCGGCATGATCAGATCCGGACGACCGACCGCTGTGGCCACCGAGACGATCACGCTGACCGGCACCGTGGCCATGTATGTGGTGAAGAGATGGTGAGCAAACATCTTGCGGTGTATCGGGAGCATCGCCTGGAATCGCTGCCACAACTGCTCATCGCTGAGGGAGCCCAGGTCGGGACGGTTGTTGCGCAACGCCTTCGTCTCGTCACGGTCTTCAGTGAGCTCGGTGAGGTCGTCGAGACTCTGCTGGGCAAACACCCAGCCGAACGTGGCTCCGATCTTCTCAGTCTTGTCGGGTCGCACATCGCCGGGCATCTCCTCATACGGCGGGATACCTGGTTGCGCACCGAAGAACTGCTCGTCCATCATCTGCCACGTCAGTCCGGGGGCGCGTTCGCCAAAGAGGCGGATCAACGACGCATTGAGATAGCAATAGCCGCCGAGTACCCCGAGTTGGCAGTAGTCGTCGGGCGGGAATTCGTCGAGGTCGAACGCACCCATCCGCTCCCAGGCATCACGCCAACCGAGTTCCGCCAGGTACAGCGCCGTGTCGCTGGTCAGCGGTGTCACCGGATCGGGAAAGACCTCACCGACGTTGGCACGGGTGTAGATAGGGAAGCGTTCCGACAGCGATGTATCGGTCACGTAGTAGCGATCGCTCATTCGTCCCCCCAGACGTGGCAGTTGCTGCGGATCGTAGTCGGAACTGGTCGATGTGCCGGGCGCGATCTGTGACCGAAGTTTCCGGCGGCGCGTCCACGATCAGCCCTCGATGCTGCGATCATGCTGTTGTGACGATCGCCGACGACACCGAGTGGGGCGCGTTCAGAGATGACGGACCCTGGGTGCTCGATCGCGATGCCCTCCTGTGGTACCCGGTTGCCGGCCTGCTTCGCCAAGCGGCAAAGGCCAGTGTCCCGGCGCTGACGCGGCCGCGCAAGATACCGCCAGGACTGCGAGTCATCGCAGTCGCCGGTCGCCTCACCAGCGCGATCGGGCCGTGGTGGCTGCGCAAGAAACGCCAGCGATATGCAACACCTGAGGCGAGTCGTGCCGACATTTCGGGCCGCCTACGCCGAGCCGCAGAATGGCTCGGCCCGACCTACATCAAACTTGGCCAGATCATCTCCAGCGGCGAGGGAATCTTTCCCGCTGAGCTGGTTTCAGAGTTCAAGCAATGCCGCGATCAGGTTCCTGCAGAACTGTTCGAAGACGTTCGAAAGGTGGTCGAGGAAGATCTCGGCGTGCCGTTGGAATCGGTCTTCGCCAAGTTCGACCGCGCTCCGCTCGCCGCAGCGTCGATCGCCCAGGTTCACGCGGCAACCTTGCACACCGGCGAGGAGGTCGTCGTCAAGGTGCAACGGCCGAGTGTCGCCCGGCTGGTTCACAAGGATCTCACGGTCATGGCATGGCTGGCTCCCCACCTCGTGGGCCGAATTCCGATCGCCTCGTTGGCCAACCCGCCGGCGCTCGTGGAGTTGTTCGCCGAGACGATCGTCGAGGAACTCGACTTCCGCATGGAAGCTGCCAACATGATCGACATCGCGGTCATGCTCCACGACCTGAAGCAAACCGGGTACGTCGTGCCTCGCCCACACACGTCGCTGGTGACTCGCCGGGTGCTGGTGATGGAGCGCGTCGACGGTTTCAACTTCGATGACGTCGCAGGGATGAAGGGCGCCGGGGTCGACACCGAAGCCGTCGTGCGCACCGCGATGGTTGCCCTGATCGAAGGAGCGATGGTCTACGGGGTGTTCCACGGCGACCTGCACGGCGGCAACCTGTTCGTGCTTGCCGATGGGCGCACCGCGCTACTCGACTTCGGAATTGTCGGTCGATTGTCCCGCGATCGTCGCCTCGCGTTTCTGCGGATGATGGTCTGCGCAACGACGAACGATGTGAAAGGACAGTTGGCGGCGATGCGCGACCTCGGCGCGTTGCCTGCCGACGTCGATCTGCAGATGGTCATGCGCGACCTACGGCTCGACCAGGCGCCGATCGACCCGACGATGCTGACTGGCGAAGAACTGGTCGCCGAAGTGCAGCGGGTCGTCAAGGCCTTGCTCGGCTACGGAGCGAAGATGCCGAAAGAGCTGATGCTGTACGTCAAGAACATGGTCTTCTTGGATGGAGCGATGGCTCGCTTGGCACCCGATCTCGATCTGCTCGCCGAGATCGCCAACATCTCGATGTTGTTCGCCGAGCGTCACGGGGAACAACTCGGACGCGAGCTCGGCATCGACCAGACCACATTCGAACTGAACATGGATGGCGTCAAGGCTGGATTCGGTGTCGACTTGTCGACGGAGCAGTTGACCTACCGAGAACTGCAATCGAGGCGCGCTCTCATCCAGAAGCGGATGCGCGACCAGTTCGGTCGCTAGCTTCTCGCCGTGAGTCTCGACGCGAACGCCAACCGCTTCTCAGGTTTCGCCGATCTGTACGACGCCGTACGGCCCGTCCCACCGGCGACGCTCGCCGACGTGATCACCCACTACGCCGGCGGTGACCACCCCGCAGTCGTCGTCGATCTCGGCTGCGGCACCGGTCTGTCGACGCGGTGGGCTGCCGGTTGGTCTTCGGAGGTGATCGGCGTGGAACCCAGCGACGACATGCGTGTGCGTGCGGCAACTGTGACGGACCTGCCGCACGTGCGGTACGTCGCCGGCTGGTCCAACGCCACCGACCTTGCGGACGGGTCCGCCGACATCGTGCTGGCGGTGCAAGCGCTGCACTGGATGGAGCCATCGTCCACGTTCACCGAGGTCGCCCGCATATTGCGGCCCGGCGGAGTGTTCGCGGCGCTCGACTGCGACTGGCCTCCGTCGGTCGGCAATGCCGCTGCCGAGCAGGCCTGGCACACGGCACGAGCCACGGTCGCCGTTCACGAACGACGAATGGCCGGTTGGGCGTCAAACTCTGTCGCGACCCGTACCTCGTCATCATCGCCGCAGACCGACGAGTTGCGACCGACCGATTCCGGTGACCCGGCTGCCGCTGTCACGATCACCGACGGCGTGCAGTTCTGGCACAAGGGTGAGCATTTGCGGCGAATGATCGCCAGCCAGCAGTTTCACCACTGCGTCGAGATCGCCGCGCTCAGCGAGCAACGTGGTGATGCCGATCGGTTCGTGCAACTGTTCAAGAGTCAGGGCGACTACCAGGCGCTGCGGCGTCACGGCCTCGATGATGCGACCTTGGGGGTCGACAGGTTCTCGGACGAAGCCCGCGCCATCCTGGGCAGCGCCGAACATCCATTCTGGTTCACCTACCGGGCCCGCATCGGCGTGCGCCCCAAGGGGTGATCGGGCGATGCGACTTGTCATAGCTCGTTGCTCGGTCGACTACGCCGGCCGATTGACCGCTCACCTTCCCGAGGCTGTGCGCCTGATCATGGTCAAGGCGGATGGTTGCGTCGCCATCCATGCCGACGGTGGCGCGTACAAGCCGCTCAACTGGATGAACGCTCCCAACATCTTGGTGACGGGCGAGGAGGCGTGGACGGTGACGAACCCGAAAGGCGAGTCGCTGACCATCACCCTGCACGAGGTGCTGTCCGACACCGAGGCTGTGTTCGGAGACGACCCCGGGCTGCAGAAGGACGGCGTCGAAGCGCACCTGCAGGAGTTGCTCGCCGCGTCGCCGCACGCGATCGAGGAGGGCATGACCCTCGTCCGCCGCGAGTATCCGACCGCCATCGGACCGATCGATTTGCTGTGCCGCGATCGCGACGGGAAGGTGGTGGCGATCGAAGTCAAACGTCGCGGCGAGATCGACGGCGTCGAGCAACTCGTCCGCTACATCGAGCGACTGCATCTCGACTCGTCGCTGGGCACGGTGCGCGGCGTGTACGTCGCCCAGATCGTCAAACCGCAGGCCCGGGTGTTGGCCGAGTCGCGCGGCTTCACGGTGGTCGAGGTCGACTACGACGAGTTGCGCGGCCTACGCGCCGACGAGCTCCGCCTCTTCTGAGCCTGGGCGCGAAAACCGAACTGCGGGCACCGAAATCGCGCCCGGACTGGTCAGGCCATGACGGGGACGGTTGACATGGCGTCGGCGAGTTCTTGGTCGGTGAGGTCGTAGTCGACCATCTTGCCGGCGAGATAGTTCTCGTAGGCGGCGAGGTCGAGGTGGCCGTGGCCACAGAGCGCGGTGAGGATGACCTTGCTCTCACCGGTTTCCTTGCAGCGCTTGGCCTCGCGAATCGCGGCGGCGATCGCGTGAGTCGGCTCGGGCGCGGGCAAGATCCCCTCGTTGCGCGCGAAGGTCAGCGCGCCGGCAAAGCATTCGGTCTGCGGAATGGCCTCGGCTTCAGCAAGGCCGAGTTCGTAGATGTGCGACACCAGCGGCGACATGCCGTGATAGCGCAGACCACCGGCGTGGATCGACGGCGGGATGAAGTCGTGGCCGAGCGTGTGCATCTTCATCAACGGAGTCATCCCGGCGGTGTCGCCGAAGTCGTAGCGATACTCGCCCTTGGTCAAGCTTGGGCACGCCGCCGGCTCGACGCACCGGATGGTCGGATTCATGCGGCCGGCCATCTTCTCGCGCAGGAACGGGAATGACAGTCCCCCGAAGTTCGAACCGCCACCGGTGCAACCGACCAACAGGTCCGGAGTTTCGCCGACCATTGCCAGTTGCAACAGCGCCTCTTCCCCGATCACCGTCTGGTGCAGCAGCACGTGGTTCAGCACGCTGCCGAGTGCATACCGAGTCTTCGGATCGGCGACCGCCGCGCCAACGGCCTCGGAGATGGCGATGCCGAGACTGCCTGGATGATCCGGATCCTGGGCGAGTAGCGAGCGGCCAAAGTCCGTGAGGTTGCTGGGACTCGAGTGCACCGTCGCCCCGTACACCTCCATCATGATCCGGCGATACGGCTTCGAAACGTACGAAGCAGCCACCTGCCAGATCTCACACTCGATGCCGTACTGCGCGGTGGCGAACGCCAAGGCAGTGCCCCACTGCCCGGCACCGGTCTCGGTCGTCAGCTTCGTGATGCCCTCTTGATGGTTGTAGTACGCCTGCGGCACGGCCGTGTTGGGTTTGTGCGAGCCGGCCGGACTGACGCCTTCGTACTTGTAGTAGATGCGCGCCGGGGTATCGAGCGCCTTCTCCAAACGATGAGCGCGAAACAACGGCGACGGCCTCCACAGCCTGTAGACGTCGAGCACGCCACCAGGGATGTCGACGTAGCTGTCTTGCGTGACCTCCTGCATGATCAGCGCCATCGGGAACAGCGGCGCAAGATCGTCTGGGCCGACTGGCTGCATCGTGCCGGGGTGCAGGGGCGGCGGAGGCGGTGACGGAAGATCGGGGATGATGTTGTACCACTGCGTCGGAATCTGATCTTCGGTCAACAGGATCTTGTTCTGCATGGCACACCTCGTTGGACGTGGGTAGACGACGGAACGGTAGCCCGTCGCGCCACTAGCGTGTCGTGGCATGCACAGAGTCCACGGGCGGGCCCAGCACTACGCATGGGGGGATCAAACCTCGATTCCCGAGATGGTCGGTGAACCACCCGATGGTCAACCTTGGGCGGAGTGGTGGATGGGGACGCACCCGCTGGCACCATCGACATTGGACGACGGTTCGCCGCTGCAATCAGTGGCCGGCGAGTTGCCGTACCTGTTGAAGTTCATGGCTGCCGCGCAGCCGTTGTCGCTGCAGACCCATCCGGACCGAATCACCGCCGAGGCTGGGTTCGAGCGCGAGGAACAACTGGGCATTCCCCGCGACTCGCCGAAGCGGATCTATCGCGATTCCTTCGCCAAGCCGGAGATGCTCTGCGCGCTGACAACGTTCGACACGCTGTGCGGGTTCCGCCCCGTCGACGACACCATCGCGCTGCTGCACCAGATCGATGCACACGATCTGGCCGCGTTCTTGCAGAACGAGAAGCTGGCGACGACGGTGGCCGCGTTGTATCGCGGCGAATTCGACCCGAAGTCGACGATTGCCGCGTGCCGGCGACATCACCGGGTCGAAGCCAACCTCGTCAGCGAACTCGCCGATCAGTACCCGGGCGACCCTTCGGTCGCGGTCACCCTGCTGCTGAACCGGGTGCTGTTGTCGGCCGGCGAGGGGGTGTTTCTGGGCCCCGGAAACCTGCACGCCTATCTGCGCGGTTTCGGCGTCGAGGTGATGGGCAACAGCGACAACGTCGTGCGCGGCGGCATGACCGTGAAGCACATCGACGTCGAAGAATTGCTGAGGGTGCTCGACTTCGAACCATTGCCCGATCCGGTCGTCAAACGCACCGAGCTCGAACCCGGTCGCTGGCACTACAACACGCCGACTACCCCCTTCGTCATGTCGGAGTTGCAGCTCGGTGACGGAGAGACCCGGTCGCATCGGGCCACGAATCGCGAGCTGGTGCTATGGGTCAGTGGTGCCCAACACGGCGAATGCCAATACATGGCCGTCGGCGAGACGATCGAGTTGCGCGGCCCTGCAAGGATCTTCCTCGTCGAAGAGTCGTAGGCCTGCCCGCCGGCAGAGCTAGAGGCGGATGACGGCATCGAGGGCAAGGTCCAGCAGGCGGTCGCGTGCCGACGCCTGCGCCTCCCAATGGCGGTGGTCCCACTCGGCTGCGCTGACATCGTCGCCGGCGTACAGCAACTGGCCGTAGACCACCCCGCGGAACGCAGCGGCGGCGAACATCGAGGCAGCCTCCATCTCCACCGTGATGCACCCCTGTTCGCGACGACGGGCAACCTTGGCAGGCGTCTCGCGGAAGAACGCATCGGTCGTCCACGTGAGGCCGCGATCGTGCGGAACACCGGCCTCCGTCAGCACGTTGTCGATCGCGGTCAACGCCAACGTATGGGGAATGACCTCGGCGTCGGCCGGCGCGTAGTGGTAGCTGGTTCCCTCGTCGCGTATCGCGCCGGTCGGCACGATGACATGGCCGACGTCGAAGCCGGAGCGCACGATTCCAGCACCGCCGCAGCCGATGATGTGCGTCGCACCGAGCGAGATCAGCACCTCTAGTGATGTCACCGCGGCGGGAGCTCCGACACCTGGGCTGACAAGAGCAACCTCGAACCCACGATGCTGGATCACGAAGATCGCGTGATCGCCGTGCTCGAACGGAACGTTGTGAACAGGCTCCAAATCGATCGTTCGATCGCGGACGACGTTGCCGAACCAACACGTCACCGCACGAGATGGAAATCCGGGAATTGGTTTGTGAATCGACGGATTGATCACCGCCTGCTGCGACGGGTCGAACTCGAAAAGCGGGTGATCGTGGGGCGTCATAGCTATCGGCGGAGGCTCTGGCTAGTGCCTTGTGGTTCGTCTGATCTCGACGATGCGTTCCTGCGAATGGTTTACGTCGTCGCCCTGGTCGTTCATCAACTTGGCCCTGTCCTTGGCGGCTTCGCGTTCGGCCAGAGCAGTGTCGACGCGGGCGATCGCGGCTTCGGTTCCGTGCTCGTTGATGAACTCCGCCCACTCGACCAATGCTTCGACCATCTCAGACTCCGGCACGACCGCCACGTTGCGACCCTTCACGAACAGGTGGCCGCGCTTGTTTCCCGCAGCGATTCCGAGGTCGGCCTCGCGCGCTTCACCGGGACCGTTGACGACGCAACCCATCACCGCGACCTGCAGTGGGATCTGGCGATCGCCGAATGCCTTCATCGCCCGGTTGGCGACGTCGATGACGTCGATTTCGGCGCGGCCGCAACTGGGGCAGGCGATCAGGTCGATGTTCTTGCGTTCGCGAAGACCGAGCGCCTCGAGGAGCTGCCTGCCGGCTCGCGCCTCTTCGACTGGGTCGGCGGTGAGCGAGTAGCGGATCGTGTCGCCGATGCCCTCCATCAGCAGGGTGGCGATACCTGCAGTGGCCTTCACCAATCCGGCGGGCGGCGGCCCAGCCTCGGTCACGCCGAGGTGCAGCGGCACGTCGGTGACATCACTGAGCTGTCGGTAGGCCTCGACCATCAACGGCACGCTCGACGCCTTGACGCTGATCTTCATGAGGTCGAAGTCGACTTCGTGGAAGTAGGCCATCTCCCGCTGGGCGCTCTCGACCATGGCCTCGGGCGTGATGCCGCCGTACTTCTCGTAGAGCGACGGGTCCAGTGAGCCTCCGTTGACGCCGATGCGGATCGAGATCTGCCGGTCGCGGGCCTCCGAAGCCACAGCTTTGATGTGCTCGGGCTTGCGGATGTTTCCGGGGTTGAGGCGTAGGCCATGAACGCCGGCCTCCATCGCCGCCAGGGCCATGCGGTACTGATGATGGATGTCGGCAATGATCGGAATGGGCGAACGGGGCACGATCTGGGCGAGCCCCTCCGCTGCTTCCTGCTCGTTGCAGGTACAACGGACGATGTCGCAGCCGGCGGCCGCCAACGCATAGATCTGCTGCAGCGTTCCTTCGACGTCCGCCGTCTTGGTGATCGTCATCGACTGCACCGAGATCGGTGCACCGCCACCGACGGGAACCGCGATTGGCCCCTTTCCAACGATGATCTGGCGAGTGGCCTTGCGCGCGAAGGACATGGAAGAAGTGTGCCAGCTCAGCGCAGTGGCTTGGCGAAATCGAGATAGATGCCAGTGATGAACAGCATCGCCAGCACGGCCATCATCGTCATCGCCACTGGGATCATCTTGGTGATGTCGGCGCGGTAGGGCGGCCGTCCACGGCGCGTCCGCACGCGCTCGTAGGTGGCGATCGCGGCATGCCCACCGTCGAACGGCAGCACAGGGAACATGTTGAGCAGCCCGACGAATACGTTGACCGCAGCGAGCGTCAACAACAGACCACCGAAACCCGATGAGTCACCTATCTCGGCGCTGAGCTTGCTGATTCCAACCACCGTGGTTGGCCGGGTGTTGAGATCGTTGTTCGAACCCGTGAGGTGACCGACGATGTTGACCGGATTGAGCACCTTGACCACACCCTTGATGCTCTGCCAGACCGTTGGGCCAAGGTCGAAGATGCTGTCGCTCGCGGCCCGCGCGACCGATTCGTTGTTCCAGACGACCTCGCTACCGGAGCCGACACCGAGGAACGCCGTGCTGGCGCTCACGCCTGCTGTCGGGTTGGAAACCAACGTGATGTCCTTCGTCAGCGTCTGGCCATCCCGATCGAGCACCACGGTCACCGAATCGCCGGGCTGGTGGCTGTGAATCTGGTCGATGAACTGCTGAGGTGTCGTCGGCTGTACGCCGTCGATGGAGACGACGATGTCGCCGGCCTCGACGCCCGCTCGCGCCGCCGGATAACCGGCGGAGATGCTGCCGATGCCCACTCGGTCGGTTTCGACTCGCCGGCCGTTGACCGAATAGACGGCAAAGATCAAGGCGATGGCGATGAGGATGTGCATGACCGAGCCGGCCGTGATCACCAGCATGCGTCGCGGATAGCTCTTGTTGCGGTAGGCGCGGGCCTCGTCTTCTGGTTCCACGTCGTCGAGGTTGTTCATCCCGATGATCCGGACGAATGCGCCGACCGGGTAGGCGCGCAGCCCGTATTCGGTCTCGCCGTGGCGGAAACTCCACAGCTTTGGACCCATGAACAAGAAGAACTGGGTGGCCTTCATACCGGTCAGCCGAGCGGTGACGAAGTGCCCCATCTCGTGCAGGAAGATAGAAATCAGCAGCCCGATCACGAACACGAATGCCCACGTGCTCCACGTGTACAGCAGGACGAGTAATCCAACGATCACGGCCAACCCGATGAACGCGGTCTTTCCACCAGCTGTCGGCTCGAGGTCGGGGTTGTCGGCGCCGCCGGCCATCACCTCGTTGCGAAACTTGGTGTACGTATCACTCACGCTGCAAGAACCTCCGTGGCCACCTGACGTGCGCGAGCATCGGCAGCAATGATGTCGTCCACCGTTCTATCGGCAGATCGCTCGAAGCGCTGGAGTGTTGCGTCACACACTTCGGCAATCTGCGACCAGCGGATCCGCCTCGCTAGGAATGCTTCGACAGCCATTTCGTTGGCCGCGCTGAGCCATGCGGGAGCTGTACTGCCGATCCGTCCAGCCTCGTAAGCCAACGGCAAACAGCGGAAGGTAGCCGTATCGGGAGGTTCGAAGTCGAGGCGCCGCAACTCTGCCCAGTCGATCCGGCCGAACGCCGAGGTCACTCGATTCGGATACGCCAGCGCATAGCCGATCGCCAGCCGCATGTCGGGCTTGCTGAGCTGGGCAATCGTCGCTCCATCGGTGAACTCGACCATCGAGTGCACAACAGACTGTGGGTGCACGACCACCTCGATCTTGTCGAAGGGCGTGCCAAACAGCTCGTGGGCCTCGATCACCTCCAGGCCCTTGTTCATCAGCGTGCTCGAGTCGATGGTGATCTTCGGACCCATCTTCCACGTCGGGTGAGCGAGTGCCTGATCGACACCGACGTCGGCAAGATCGGCGCTCGTTCGGCCGCGGAAGGGACCGCCACTGGCGGTGAGCACAATTCTGGCCACCTCGCGATCGGCATCGATGCTGGTGCGCAGGCATTGATGCACCGCGCAGTGCTCGCTGTCGACAGGCACCAGTTCGGCGCCGGCAGTCGACCGCAGCGGCTGAACGACCGGCGCGCCGGCAATGAGGCTCTCCTTGTTGGCCAGCGCCAGCCGCCTTCCTTTCTGAAGGGTGCGCACCGTGACCGAGAGACCGGCGAAGCCGACGACACCGTTGACGACAACGTCGGCGTCGTCCGCCAGATCGGCAAGGTCAGCGACCACTTCGGCGAACGGCAAGGCCGCGGCGACCTCGGCCCGTCCGGCCGGATCGGCAACTGCAACGACCTTCGGGCGGAACTCGTTGGCCTGGGCGATGAGCACGTCGATCGACGAGCCGACGCCAAGAGCAACGACCTCGTACTGCCCAGGTTCGGCGCGGATGACGTCGAGCGTTTGTACGCCGATCGACCCGGAGGAGCCTGCAATCGCGACACGCACAGCTGACATGCCGTCAGTCTCGCATCGGCCACGGGCGAAGCATCCTCGGCCCGCCAATTCTCACGGCTATTTGGTGACCCAGGGATGGAGCAGCTGCAGGAGGTAGTACACCGCCGGCAGGCAGAACAAGAACCCGTCGAACCGGTCGAGAACTCCGCCATGGCCCTTGATGAGAGCACCGAAGTCTTTGACGTCGAGATTGCGCTTGAACATGCTCTCGGTGAGATCACCGAGCGGGGCCATGACCGAGATCACGATGCCCAAGATGATGAGATCACCAGCGCTGTTCCATGTGGTCGAGCGATCGGTGAGGCCGATGATGATCATCGCCAGGATGGTGGCGACAGTGCCGCCGAACAGACCTTCGACGCTCTTGTTGGGGCTGATCCAGGCGCGCAGGGGTGATTTGCCTGCAGCGCTGCCGAGTGCCAGCGCGCCAATGTCGTTTGCGACGACACCGATCGCCAACACGCACAGCGTGTCGGTGCCGATGCTGGTGCTGAAGAAGCCGGCGGCGACGGGCAAGCCGGATCCCTTCGAGTACCGCAGGATCAATGCTGCGAATGATCCGAGGAAACCGATCCACACGACGCCGAGCGTTGTGATGGCCATGTTCGGCATCGGCGCAGCTTCGAGGCTCTTTGCACCGATGAACGTGATCGCCGCGGCGACGAACCCCAAGGCGATGATCAGCGGCAACGCCTGCTCGCCCGCCCAATATGCGGCGATCGGCGTCGCCACGCAGGCGATGATTCCGATCATCGTGGCCGGTCGGTAGCCCTTCTCGGAGACCTTGTCGAAATATTCGATGGATCCGAGGCCGAGTACCGCTACGACCACGAGCAGCACGAGCTTCGGACCGACGATGACGGCGATTATGAACACGATTGCGAGCATGACTCCGACACCGATAGCTGTCGGAAGGTCGCGGCCATTACCGGACTTCGTTGGTCGCGCCGGCGGTCGTGGGGTGGAACCGGAGCGGGCCGGGCGACCCCCGCGAGTCGCTTCGCCGGGCCGGCCCTTGCGGGGTACCGGGCGCGAGCGGTCGTCGGTGGGATCCGTGCCGATCGTGATTCGGCCGGGCTCGCGCCGCAACGGAATGGAATCGTCGCGGTTGGTCACATCGTCGATGTCGTCGGCAATCGGCTCGATGGCGATGACCCGCTCGATCTCGTTGGTCTCGTCGTGAGGATCGACGGGCTGGTCGTCACTCCACACGGGCGCCTTACCGGCAAACGACGACCACACGTCGAGATCGTCGCTTGGATCCGCCGGCGCCGAGGTCGTGAGCGTCCGAGGCATCTCGCCAGTCGGCGGCTCCGTCCAGTGCGGCAACGGGCCGGTGTCGGACGCGCCGAACGACAAGCCATCGGTGGTGTCGTCGTCGTCCTCGGTCGATTCGGCGAACAACGGTGGACCGTAGTCCTCTGCTTCCCCTTCGTCTGGGCGTCGTGGACGCCGTGCGTCGTCAGTCATGCAAATCCCCTTTGCTCGCTCAGACCTCGAGGAGTTCTTGCTCTTTGCGGCCGAACGCCTTGTCGATCAACTCCACGTGCTCGTGGGTGATGCGCTCGATTTCCTTCTCTGCCCGGTCGAGTTCGTTGGCAGAGATCTCTGCGGCCTTCTCGGCAGCGTCGAGATGCTTGCGGGCGTCGCGACGAATGTTGCGGACTGCGACCCGACCATCTTCCGCCATGTTCTTGACGATCTTGACGAACTCCTTGCGGCGCTGCTCGGTGAGCGGGGGGAAGTTGAGACGAATGATCACGCCGTCGTTGGACGGGCTGACACCGAGATCGCTGTCGCGGATGGCCTTCTCGATGCCTACGAGTGAATTTCGATCGTGCGGTTTGACGATCAGTTGGCGAGCCTCAGGAACCTGAAAACCGGCCAGCTGCTGGATCGGAACCATCGAGCCGTAGTAGTCGACCATCAACTTCTCGACAAGCGCCGGCGATGCCCGGCCGGTGCGGACCGTCGTGAACTGACTTTGCACGTGCTCAACTGCCTTCTCCATCTTGTCGATGGCGTCGAGAAGGGTTTCTTCGATCACATCACCCAGCGTATCGACCGGCGACTAGGCGTGACGAACATCCCGTTAGCCCTGGATGATCGTGCCGACACGTTCGCCCCGCAGAATCGCTTGCAATCTGCCTGGTGACGACATGTCGAACACAACGATGGGAATGGTGTTGTCGCGACAGAAGGCGATCGCAGTTGCGTCCATGACCTTGAGATCCTTGGTCATCACCTCGATGTAGGTGATCTCGTCGTACTTCGAAGCCGCTGGCTCGGTGCGGGGATCGGCGCTATAAACCCCGTCGACACCGGAATGCGTGCCTTTCAGCAGGGCATCGGCATCGATCTCCGCGGCGCGTAGTGCTGCGGCGGTATCGGTGGTGAAGAACGGGTTGCCAGTTCCTGCGGCAAAGATCACGACCCGGCCCTGCTCGAGATGACGCATTGCCTTGCGACGGATGTATGGCTCGCAGAGTCGCGGCATTTCGATGGCGCTCTGCACCCTCGTGTCTTGTCCGGCGCGTTCCAGCGCGTCCTGGAGGGCGAGAGCATTCATCACGGTGCCGAGCATCCCGATGTGGTCGGACTGCGTGGCATCCATGCCCGACATGGCGCCCGTGCGCCCTCGCCAGAAGTTGCCGCCACCTACGACGACGCAAACGTCGACGTCCATTTCGCGCACGGCAATGATCTCTTGAGCCGTCGAATCGAGCGTTGCCGCGTCGAGCCCTTGGCCTGAGTCACCCGCGAGAGCCTCGCCAGAGGGTTTGAAGACGATGCGCTTCCATCGGGGCGATGCCGCCGAGGTCATACCCCGCTCAGCCGATCTCGACCTGGGCGAAGCGGACGATGGAGGCGGACCCGATGACCTGGGTGATCGACTGCTTATCGTCCTTGGCATACGGCTGATCGAGCAGAGCTACGTCCTTGTAGAAACCGTTGAGGCGACCTTCGATGATCTTCGGCAACGCTGCCTCAGGCTTGCCCTCGTTGCGGCTGATTGTCTCCAGCGTTTGGCGCTCGTGGGCAACCACGTCCTCGGGCACGTCGTTGCGGCTCAGGTACTTTGGCCGGGCAAAAGCGATGTGCACAGCCACGTCGTGGGCCAGCGACTGCGATGCATTGGCCATTTCGACCAGTACTGCATTGATGCCGCGGCCACCCTGCAGGTGCAGGTAGCTGTCGAGCACGTTGCCAGATGCTGCTTCGAACCGAACGACGTCGCCAAGCTCGATCTTCTCTTTGAGGGTGATTTTGAGGTCGTCGAGCTGGGCCGAGCGCTTGGCCACGGCGGCCTCACCCTCGGCGACGACCAGCTTGGCCAGAGTCTCGGCCTCGGCCTTGAACAGGTCGCTGCCGGCGACGAAATCGGTCTCGCTCTTCAGCTTGACGATCGCGCCGACGTTGCCGTCGATGACCAGAGCAACGAGGCCCTGGTTGTTTTCGCGATCGTCGCGCTTGGCACTGGCGGCCAGGCCCTTCTCGCGCAGCCATTGCTTCGAAGATTCCATGTCGCCGTCGTTGGCCTCGAGGGCCTTCTTGGCGTCCATCATGCCTGCGCCAGTGGCCTGGCGCAGGGCCTGTACGTCCTTCGCAGTGAATGCCATTTTCCGTATCAGCCTTCGGTCTCGGTCTCAGGGTTTGTCTCGACATCGGCATCGGTATCGGTCTCGGACTCGGTACCGACCCCCGTCTCGGCTGGGGTCTCGGTCGGGGGCGCTGTCTCCGTTGCCGGGACATCGCTCGCTGCGACGGTGTCAACGCTGCCACCGGTCGACGGCTCGTCAGCCACGGCTACTGCTGAACCGGTCGAGGCGACGCGTGCGTCGCGCTCGGCCTGTGCGGCAGCGGCCTGACGGCGGGCATCAGCCTGGGACGCGGCAAACGCTGCCTCGTCTTCGGCGGTGCGCTTCGGTGCCGCAGAGACCTGCGGGTTGCGCTTGCTGGCGATGAACCGGCCCTCTTCGATCGCCTCGGCGATGACTCGGCTCATCAGCGCATTGGCGCGAATGGCATCGTCGTTGCCGGGGATCGGGAACTGCACGACATCGGGATCAACATTGGTGTCGACGACGGCGATGACCGGGATCTTCAGCTTGTTGGCCTCGGTAACAGCAATGTGCTCTTTCTTGGTGTCGAGGATGAACACCGCGTCGGGACGCCTGCTCATGTTGCGTATGCCGCCGAGGTTCTTCTGCAGCTTCTCGAGCTCGCGGCCCAGCAGCAGTGCTTCTTTCTTCGGCATCGAGTCGAACTCGCCGGAGATGCGCATGCGCTCGTATTCCTGCATCTTCGACACGCGCTTGGCGATGGTTTCGAAGTTCGTCAACATGCCGCCGAGCCAACGCTCGTTGACGTACGACATGCCGCACTTCTCGGCATAGCTGCGCACAGGATCCTGTGCCTGCTTCTTGGTGCCGATGAACAACACCGTGCCGCCGCCGGCGGCCAGGTCGCGAACGAAGTTGTAGGCGGTCTCGACGCGCGTCAGCGTCTGCTCGAGATCGATGATGTAGATGCCGTTGCGCTCGCCAAAGATGAATCGCTTCATCTTGGGGTTCCAACGGCGGGTCTGGTGCCCGAAGTGCACACCTGCTTCGAGCATCTGTCGCATGGTGACGACGGCCATGATGGTTACTCCTCCTCTGCGGTTGGCGGTGTCGGCACTCCAGCGCCGAAGCGACCGCAGACGGAGTGAGACGTTTGCATCAGGG
>JAENVT010000148.1 GCA_016650435.1 Ilumatobacteraceae bacterium | reverse complement strand
GGTGGATTCGTTGAACGTCGGTCACGCAGTCGCGGCCGCGCTGGCCCGCTGACGAGAGATGCGCCCGATCGCGTGCGCTGCCAACCGGAATGCGGTCAAGGCGCCGATTCCATTGACGTCGCGCTCTGGCACGAACTCGACGAGATCGAAACCGACGATTCGTGACCGCTGGGCGACTCCGTCAATGATCTCGATCGCCTCGTAGTAGGTCAGCCCTCCTGGTTCCGGCGCTATCACACCAGGCATCAGGGTTGGATCGAGTCCGTCAACGTCGACGGTGATGAAAACATCGCCGCCCATTGGGATTCGCTCGAGGATCTCCTCGACGCCGTGCGTGTGGAGATGATGAGCTGGGAAGAAATGCACACCGCGCTGGTCGGCCGCGGCCAGATCGGCAGGACGCGCCGAGCCCACACCACGCTGGCCGACTTGAATCATCTCGCCGACGTGGGCCATCTCCGAGGCGCGCCGCATCGTCGACGACAGACCCCACTGCTCACCCTTCACCTCATCGCGCCAATCGATATGCGCATCGATTTGTACGACGGTGACCGGACCGCGATCGGCATACGCCTGCAACACCGGGATGGGAATCGAGTCGTCGCCACCGAGGACCAGGGGTATCGCGCCGGCCGCCAGCACCGTTTCACAGGTGTGGCGAATTGCGGCTCGGTTCGCCTCGTGAGCGTCGTCGTCCCACGGCAGATCGCCGATGTCGACGGCGTTCGTTCCCTCTATCAACATCGGCCCACCGAGATCGAAGTTGTGATGGTGACGGATACCTGAGTATCTCGACGAGGCCGCTCTAATTGCTGCCGGCGCATCCTTGCAATACGGCCCGACCGACGCGTACGGCGTAGCGCACGGCGCGCCGATCACAACGATGTCGGCGCCTTGCAGATCGTCGGGAGTTGCCGACGGCAGACCGAGGAACGTCCCCGAATCATCAGCATCGAACATCGAGCCAAGGCTTGCCATCGGCACAGCATTGCCGATCCATGCCGCGCGGGTATCAACCGCTGGCGCACGCGCTGGTCATCTTTCCTTAACAATGCGGAGACGGTCGGGAAACCTCTAACGCTTACCTTGCGCGGGAGCCCAAGGTGGGCCCCAAGAGAGAGAGGGATCGCGTGAATACTCTGACCTTGAAGGCGAGGTTGGCCGATCGGGACAGGCGAAAATTCTTCGTCGCGTTTCTCGGCGGCAAGCTCCTCGGGCTGGCAGTGGCGTTCTACGCCATCGTGTCGCTCGGCCCATGGATCGTGGGCACGGTGGTTCACGCCGCGAATGTGCCGAGAGCCGACGACATCGAAACTCAGGTGACTGGTGCCATCAACGGCCTCAACACGGCGTGGACGTTGATCGCAGCCTTCCTTGTGTTCTTCATGCAGGCCGGGTTCATGATGCTCGAAGCCGGCTTCGCCCGCACCCGTGAAGTTGTCAACGTGCTGCAGGAATGCATCGTCGATACCTGCTTGTGCGCGATTCTGTTCTGGGCGTTCGGCTTCGCCTTCATGTTCGGCTTCGGCAACGGGATCATCGGGCACCAGTACTTCTTCCTCAACGGCGCGGAGCAGACGTACACCTACCACGGAGGCTTCGATACGGGTGTGGCGTTCATGGCGTTCTTCCTGTTCCAGTTCGCGTTCGCCGACACCTGCTCGACCATCACCTCTGGTGCCATGGTCGGTCGTACGGGGTTCAAGGGCGACCTGCTCTACAGCATCGGTGTGAGCGGTTTCATCTACCCGATCCTCGGCCACTGGGTGTGGGGGCCCGGCGGCTGGCTGCAGACGCCGAGGGGTGGAGGCGTGTGGCTCCGTGACTTCGCCGGATCGACAGTCGTTCACACCATGGGCGGAATGATCGCCCTCGCCGGAGCGATCGTGCTCGGGCCACGACTCGGACGCAAGTTCAAACGAGACGGAGGCGGACTACCACCGGGACACGACCTCACGATCGCGGCCATCGGTGGTGTGATCCTGTGGTTCGGCTGGTACGGCTTCAACCCCGGCAGCACGTTGTCGGCCTTCGACGCAGCGGGCATCGGTCGCGTCGCAACCAACACGACTCTCGCGGCGGCAGGCGGTGGACTCTCGGCGCTGTTCATCGTGTACCAGCGAGTGAAGAAGTGGGACATGGGCATCACGATCAACGGCTTCCTCGGCGGACTCGTGGCCATCACCTGTCCGTGCTACTGGGTCAATGCGTTCGGGGCGGTGGTCATTGGGCTTGTGGGAGGAATCGTCGTCGTGTACGGCATTGACTTCATCGAATGGCTGCGCATCGACGACCCCATCGGTGCTGTTGCGGTGCATGGCATCGCCGGCATCTGGGGCACCTGGAGTGTTGGACTGTTTGCCACCGGCCAGTGGAACGACGTCAAGGGCCTGTTCTGGGGAGGCGGCACGAAGCAGCTCGTCGCCCAGATCTGGGGCAACGCCGTCGTTGGAGGAGCCGCCTTTGGCATTGCCCTGGCCTTGATGTACGGAGTCAAGATGACCAAGACGCTGAGAGTTTCCGAGGAGGGCGAGCTGGAAGGTCTCGACATCCACGAGCACGGCTCACCGGCCTACCATCCCGAGGCCGCGTACACCGGCCAGACCAGCTAATCGCCACGATCGACACGGAGAACCAACATGGTCGAACTCATCACCGCAATCATCAAGCCGCACATGCTTGACACCGTCAAGGAGGCGTTGATTGCCAATGGAATCACAGGGCTTACGGCGACCGAGGTCAAAGGCTTCGGTCGCCAAAAGGGCCACTCGGAAAACTTTCGTGGCGCCGAGTACAAGATCGACTTCATCCCAAAGGTGAAGATCGAGGTCGTCGTGCCCGCAGAGATAGCCGACAGAATCGTCAACGTCATCGCCGACGCTGCCAGAACCGAGAAGATCGGTGACGGCAAGATCTGGTCGGCCCCGCTCGATCGCTTCATACGGGTCCGTACTGGCGAGATGGGAACCGACGCACTCTGAGGCGTAGACCACAACGGCACTAGGACGGTCGCGGAGATGAAGCGTTCGTCAGATGAGATCGAGCCCGCTCCATCAGCGTTGATGGAGCGGCTCGCTCAACTGGGGGTCGAACTCGTCGCCTGGCCGCAGCAGAAAGCCTTGCGTTCGGCGTTGGCCCGTGCAGGCGTGCCGCGTTTGCTCCTGGTGGATGCCGCCGAGCAACCACCGAACCCCGTGGGTCTCGGCGAAGACTGGGCGCGGATGCCGGCGGATGAAACCGAGCTCGTCGCCAAGGCGGAGAACCTGCTCGTGCGAATGGCCAAGTACGCATCAGTCGCGCCGACCATCGGTGCGGATCGAGTGTTGCGTCGAGCCGAAGCCAGCGTCGCGTTGAGTCCATCGGAGGCCAAGATCGTCGCCCGGCTCGTTGCTCACTCTGGCCACGTCGTCAGTCGAGCCGAGCTCGAGCAGTTGCTATGGCCGGACGGAATGGTGCCCGGGCAACGCTCGCTCGACTACGTCGTGCAACGACTCCGGCGGCGCATCGCCGACCTGAACATCTGCATCAACACCTCACGCGGCCGCGGTTTCGTGATCTATGTCGACGACCCCTGAGTCGCAGTGTCGAACTCGAGTGAGAACCTGATTGGTGCACGACGCGACCGCACGTAGACCAGACCGATGTAGAGACCGGGCGCGATCTGGCGAATCTCGTCGCGCACGAAACCGGCAACACGCGAGGTCTTCGAATAGTCGAGGACGATGCATGGGTTCCCGTCGAGCCGGCTCGCATCGACGTACACATCGGCGGTGATCGCTTTGAGCCCGAACGGCGTGATGAGGTTGCGCAGCGTGTGGCTCGGCGCGTCGAACTGCTTGCCCTGCCACGCCAGCAGCCTCGTGATCGCCACCAAGGGACGGGCCGCGAACGTGCCGGTGGCCATCAAGGCTTGGCCGCTGCCCTTGCCGACCGGAATCTCACCAGCCGGAGCATTGGCGAAAAGGTCATCGAGTTCGTTCCCTCGCATCGAGGGCAGTTCACGTGCGGTCAGCATGGTTGAGCTCCTGTCTCCGTCGTCATTCGACACTGCCGCCACGTTGGATCAACCCGGCGGCGACGAGTCCCGCGCCGATCGCCACGTGCAGTACGTCGTCGGCAGTCTTCCATCGGAACCATCGCTTCGGGAACAGGCCTCGCCGGCTGGCTACGGCTTGGTACAAATCGATTGCGCCGAACCCGATGTTGAATGCCCTGGCGGTTCCTCGACGGCGCGACGCAATGACGCCAAGACAACCGAAGACCAGGTGGAACACGTTGTAGGCGGGTGCGCCGCTGGTCGCCGCCTTCTTCGCGGGGATGACAAAGCCGGCGATGCCAGTGAGAATCAGTGTCGGACCGAACACCTGTGCCACGCGCTGATTCACATCGCGCCCTGCGCTCATCGATCACTCTCAACGTTCATGTTCATGCATTCGACACCGCGGCCGATTCGGATTTCAACTCCCGCTCGGACCACGGCCGAAACGAGCCGGATCCACCTCCTGCCAGCACCGAAGGCCCGATTTGGGCCAATCCGCCAACCAGAGATCCTCAGCATGCTCTCAAACAAGTGACTTTTAGCTCTCGTCAAGAAGGCAAGTCGTGCCGATAGTGGTTTCGATACGGAACTGTCGGAGGTGCGACGCGTCGTCGTCGCTGTCACAAGAGGAGTTTGCACGTGAGGAGGTCGGGTCGATGAGCGGAGATAGCTACATAGAGCTCACCGCGCCGCGCATCGTGCACATCGTCGATGCCACGAATGGCCCTCTAGTTGGCGAAGGGCGGATGCGGCGGATGATGCCGTTCGCCATCACTGCGAGCATCAGCGTGGCCGTGGGTGTGCCCACGACCTCATGGACGCGACCCGGGTTGGCTGTTGTCGGATCCATTTTCAGCGGCTGCGCGATCATCGGTGCTCTGACCATTCCCTGGTATCGGGCGGCTCGCGTTGCACAGATGGTTGCGCCCTTTCTCTTTCTCTTCGCGACACTTTTACTGACGTGGGCGAATGGCCACGGAATCGGCTCTCCATTCATCTCGATGGCGGTCATGCCACTGATGTGGCTGGCGCTGTACGAGAGCCGAACCTCAGTCGTCTTGGCCGCGCTCGTGTCGGGAGTTGGCCTGTGGTTGGCGACCCGGGGCGGATCCGTCGATCCCGCCGACCAGTGGATCGCCGCTGTCGTGTTTCTCGTCTGCGCCGTCGGTATGGGAGTCACACTGCACGGCTTTATCGCGGACGCCAGAAAGTTGGCC
>JAENVT010000147.1 GCA_016650435.1 Ilumatobacteraceae bacterium | reverse complement strand
GACCAAGGAATCGAGGCCGCGGCGTTCGCCTGGTATGCCGTGCCACGCCTGGATGAACCGGGCGTAGGCATCGGGCTCGACCGGCTCGACCTCGCGGCGCAACATTGCCAGCGACCGACGCCGAAGCTGGCGGAGCACGTCAGCGTCGCAGTACTCGCGGCCAACGCCGCCCGGACGGAATTCGCCGTGCACCACACGGTCGGCCGCCTCGAGCGCGGCAAGCGCGCCAACGATCCGCTCGATCGGCGATGCGAAACGAGAGGCGACGTCGGTCGCGGTGAATGGGCCATGTGTGCGTGCATAGCGAGCGACCAGCGACTCGAGCGGATGCGCCACAGGCTCGGTGAATGCCAATGGCAGACCGAGCGGAACATTGCATCCGAAGGCGTCGCGATATCTGGCTGCGTCTTCCGCCGCGATCAATCGCGACTCGCCACCGAGTTGAATCTCGATCGCACGGCGGGTGCGCGTGAGGTCGTCGATCCACTCGCCAGTCACACCATCGCACCGCAAATCGACCTCGGCGATCGTGAGGTCACCCACCTTGCGGAACACATCGTGGAGCTCGTCGGCACTGCGCGCTCTGCGGCCGTCGGCGATGCATTGCAGTTCGAGTTCGACATCAGCCAGCACTGCCGGATCGAGCAAGTCGCGCAGCTCTTCCGCGCCGAGTAGATCTCGTAGCAGGTCGCGATCCAACGACAATGCGGCAGCGCGGCGCTCGGCCAGTGGCGCGTCACCCTCGTACATGTACGCGGCGATCCAGTTGAACAACAGACTTTGCGCGAACGGTGAAGCCTTGGCCGTGTCGACGCTGACGACCCGCACAGTCCGGCTACGCAGCTGAGCCAGCACTTCGCGTAACCCCGGCAGATTGAAGACATCCTGCAGGCATTCACGCGAGGTCTCGAGCAGGATCGGGAACGTCGGATATTTGGACGCCACCGTCAAGAGGTCGGCGGCGCGTTGACGCTGCTGCCACAGCGGCGTGCGCCGATCGGGTCGTCGTCTCGGCAGCAGCAGCGCGCGCGCCGCGCATTCCCGGAATCGCGCCGAGAAGAGCGACGTCTGCGGAAGCGACGTGACGACCAGTTCGTCGATGTCGTCGGGATCGATGATCAGCTCGGCGATGGGCACGCTGTCGGCAGCCTCAGGTAGGCGCAACACGATTCCATCGTCGGCCCACATCGTCTCGATCGGCATGTCGTAGCGCTCCATCAAGCGGCGCTCGATGGCCATTGCCCACGGCGCGTGAACCGGCGTGCCAAACGGCGTGAGAATGCACACTCGCCAGTCGCCGATCTCGTCGCGGAACCGCTCGATCACGACGGTGCGATCGTCGGGCACGACGCCGGTGGCCTGCGCCTGCTCGTCGAGGTAGGTGACGACGTTGCCGGCAGCGAATCGATCCAGGTGGTAGTCGTCCATCAGCTTCGCGATCGCGCTGTCGTTACCCAGCCCGCGCATCTCGCGTTGGAACTCACCGAGGGCGCGCCCAAGCTCGAGTGGCCTGCCCGGGCGGTCGCCGTGCCAGAACGGCATCTTGCCCTGCTCGCCTGGAGCCGGCGTGACAATGACCCGCTCGAAAGTGATGTCTTCGATTCGCCATGTGCTGGCACCGAGCAAGAACGTCTCGCCGGGGCGACTCTCGTAGACCATTTCTTCGTCGAGCTCGCCGACCCGAGTGCCGTCGGGCAAGAAGACACCGAACAGGCCGCGGTCGGGAATGGTGCCACCACTGGTAACTGCCAATCGTTTGGAACCCTCGCGGGCGCGCAGTTTGCCGCCGGTGCGATCCCACACCAGGCGCGGGCGCAGCTCGTTGAACTCGTCACTGGGATACCGACCCGACAACAGGTCGAGGACGTTGTGGAAGAGGTCGTCGCTGAGCTCCGCAAAGTTGGCGCAGCGCCTGACCAACGCGGCCACTGACTCGACCGTGCATTCGGGATGCGTCGCAACGTGGGCGACGATCTGTTGGGCGAGCACATCGAGCGGGTTGCGCAAGAAGCGGGTGGTTTCGATCTGACCGGTGATCATCCGTTGGGCAACGACCGCAGCCTCGAGCAGATCGCCGCGATGCTTCGGATACAGCGTGCCGCGACTGGGCTCGCCGACCGAGTGGCCGGCTCGGCCGACGCGTTGCATTCCACGCGAAACCGCGCCGGGTGACTCGACCTGGATGACGAGATCGACAGCACCCATGTCGATTCCCAGCTCGAGCGAGCTGGTGGCGACAATTCCGCGCAATGTGCCGCGCTTGAGCTCGTCTTCGATGATCACACGCTGCTCGCGAGCCAGGGAGCCGTGGTGGGCCTTCACCAGTTCTTCGCCAGCGAGCTCGTTGAGGTTGGCGGCCAATCGCTCGGCTTGGCGCCTGGCGTTGCAGAAGATGATCGTGGTGCGGTGGGCCAGCACCTGGGCAAGAACCGCGGGATACACGCTCTCCCAGATGTTGCCCATCTCCTCGACCGGCACGACGACATCGACCTCCATCTGCTTGCGGATACCGGCGTCGATGATGTTGACCTTGCGCCGGCCGCCGTCGGGCCCGTGCCCGCCGAGGAAGTGGGCGACCTCTTCGAGCGGGCGTTGCGTGGCCGACAGGCCGATGCGTTGCGGCGACCGGACCGTGATGGCCTCGAGTCGTTCGAGCGACAGCATGAGATGGGCGCCGCGCTTGGTAGCGGCCATCGCATGGATCTCGTCGATGATCACCGTGTCGACGTTGACGAGGGTCTCCGCGACAGACGATGTCAACATCAGGTACAGGCTCTCGGGCGTCGTGATGAGGAGATCGACCGGGTGACGAATCAGCGCTTGACGATCCTTTGGCGAGGTGTCGCCGGTGCGCATGGCAACCGTCGGCTGATGGAACGGGACGCCGAGCCGCTCGGCCGCGAGCCCGATTCCCATCAACGGGGCGCGCAGGTTCTTCTCGATGTCGAACGCCAGGGCACGCAGCGGCGAGATGTACAGCACACGGGTTCTGCGCTTGGGATCTGCCGGCTCGGTGGTGCACAGCCGGTCGATCGAAGCCAGAAACGCCGTCAGGGTCTTGCCACTGCCTGTCGGTGCGCACACCAACGTGTGATCGCCGCCGAGAATCGACGGCCAACCGTCGACCTGAGGCGTGGTGGGCGTCGGGAACGACGCTGCAAACCAAGCCCGCACCGCCGGCGAGAATGCCTCGAGCACCGGATGATCAGCCACGTCGCCAGGTTACGGCAGGGGTGTCACACGGAGAACCTGGACATGAGACAATGGCCGCCAGCCGTTCCACAGATTCAGTTGTGGGTGAGACGGCACGCCGAAGGCGTGCTGGCTCACGCGTACCGGCTCACGCGTACCGGCTCACGTGGGTGGGCGGTCGAACGATGGGCCGATAGAGTTGTACGACCCATGACGCAGCAGCACCCCGATCTTGCCGCCGAACAGGACTTCATCGAGCACGCCTACCGGTGTCTCGAGATCAGCCGCGATGCGGCCTGGCGGATGCGAAACCTCCACGAGGGCACCCTCGGGGGGACTTTTCAAGCCCGCTACGAGCGCGACGTCTTCGACGAAGCCGTTGTCAACAGGCTGACCCAGCTCGATCTCGGCAACGCCGCGCTCGTGTTCGGCCGAATCGATCGCATGGCCGAGACCCCCGATGGCCTCGAGACCTTCCACATCGGCAGGCTGGCGATTGCCGACGAGGAGAGCGAGCCGGTCGTCGTCGACTGGCGGGCCCCCGTCGCCGAGCCGTTCTACAGGGCGACCGGACGCGAGCCGATGGGCCTTGCCCGCCGCCGTCACTTCGCCGTTCAGGGCCGAACGCTGCTGGGTTTGGAAGACGAGCTGTTCGGCGACGGCCACCTCGGTGTCGGCCATGACGATGGCCTCGCGGTCGGCCTCGACGGCGACATCGACGGTCAGAACCGCCTCGGCCCCGACAATGGCCTGCGCGGCTACAGCACCCTGCTGGCGGCATTGGAACGGGGCCGCACCGGCCAGCTCGGCGACATCGTCGCCACCATCCAGGCCGAGCAGGACGAGATCATCCGCAGCCCACAAGCCGGCGTGCTGGTGGTGCAGGGCGGGCCGGGCACCGGCAAGACCGTCGTGGCGTTGCACCGTGCCGCTTACCTGCTCTACACCTACCGGTTCCCGCTCGAGGATCAGGGCGTGCTGGTCGTCGGACCCAACCGCGTGTTCCTGCGCTACATCGAACAGGTCCTGCCGTCGCTCGGCGAAGCAGGCATCGAGCAAGTCGTCCTCGGCGACCTGGTACCAGATGTCGACTGGGCCCGGTACGGCGTCGACCCCGCCGACTCACCGCGCGCAGCGACGGTCAAGGGCAACATCCGCATGGCCGACGTCATCGACCAAGCCGTCACCGATCGCGAGCGCCCGCTGCGCGCCGACGTCGTCGTGCCGTTCCGCACCGGCTATCTCCGGCTGCGCGCCGAGGAAACGCAGCGCATCGTGCGATCCGCGCAACGCCGCTTCCGCCGCCACAACGCGGCAAGACGGTGGGTCGAAGGCGAGATCTGGTCGGCGATGGCAGCCACGTGGCGCGACGGCACGGTGTCATTGCACGATGTCAAAGAAGCAGTTCGGCCGATGCCCGAGATCCGCGAGGCATTGGAGCGGATGTGGCCGTTGCTGACCCCGGCTCAGCTGCTGCACGATCTGTTCGGCAGCAAGGCGCTGTTGAAGCTCGCCGCGTCGAAGCATCTCAGCGAGGCCGACTACCTCTCGTTGTACCGGCCGCGGCACGACGATGTCACCAAGGTCCGCTGGACAGACAACGATACTGCGCTGCTTGATGAGGCCCGCAGCTACCTCGGTTCGAAGCCCACCAAGGGACAGAACTCGAATGGCCAGCACGGTCACGCTCCCGGTCAGCCAGACAACGACGAGATCCGCACCTATGGCCACATCGTCGTCGACGAGGTGCAGGACCTCACGCCGATGCAATTGCGGATGGTGTCGCGTCGCTCGTTGAACGGCAGCATGACCGTGGTCGGCGACATCGCCCAGGCGACAGGGGCATTGGCACCCAACGACTGGGCCGACGTGCTGCGTTACCTTCCCGAGCAGAAGCCGTCGCGGGTGATCGGGCTCAGCGTCGGCTACCGCATCCCGGCCCAGATCATGGCGTTGGCCAACCAGGTGATGCTCGCGGCCACCCCAACCCTGCGAGCACCGACGAGCGTCCGCCAGGGCGACGAGCTACCGGAGTTCGTCAGCGCGACACCGCAGGATCTGCTCGCCGAGGTCGCCAACGCGACTCGCCGCCTGACCACCGAGATCAGCGATGGCACGATCGCTGTCGTGGCACCGGATTCGATGGTCGAACGGGTCTCGCAAGCGCTCGAAGCTGCCGGCATCGATCATGCCCGGGCAACGCGAACAGGGCTGGAGCTGGGAGTCACCGTCGTTCCCGTCAGCGTCGTCAAGGGCCTCGAGCTGGACGGTGTCGTGGTGGTCGAGCCCGCCAAGATCGTCGAGGAAGAGCAGCAGGGTCTTCGGGCCCTGTACGTCGCCCTCACCCGCAGCACGCGGCATCTCACTGTCGTCCACGCCGAGGCGCTGCCGGCGCCTATGCAGCGGTCAGATACGCCTGCACCAAGTCTCTGAGGCTGCGATAGACCTTGTCGGCCGCGGCCGGCACATTGAATTGCGCGGCGTGGCGCCCTTTGGCAATCTCGGCTTCGATCTGGGTGCCGAGATCGAGATCCTTGCCGTTCACCTCGCTGCGCACCGCGGCCCACAACGCTTCCATGCGTTCGACCGCGGCGGTCTTGTCACCACCATCGGAGATCAACGCCGCGAGGCCTGCCGACTCCGTGACCAGCTGCGGTAGCAGCTCTGCCGCGGTGCCCTTCGGCAACACCGTCGTGGTCGGCGCCGGCGTTCCGGTGCTGATCGACGAGTCGTATGTGGTGGCTGCACACGACACGGTCGATGTTGCCAGGAGGATGAGAGCCAGTGGTCTCTGGGGCCTCACGCAATTACCAGGATGCGGGCGCTGGCGAACGAGCCGACGCCTACGTGATGTCCTTCGATCTCGATGGTCATGGTGCCGTCCGGCGAAGCCGAGGTCAGCATTCCGCTGCAACCGGGAAGGATGCTGGCCTCCTCGAGAAAGTCGAGCAGGCCGGGGGTGAACTCGAGTTCTTCGGGAATGCGGTTGATGGTGAACGACTTGCCGACCTCGACGTCGGCGAGCGGCACGAGTATCGGCTCGAGGTACAGCGATCCAGGGATCGGATTGCCATGCGGACACGTCGTCGGGCTACCGAGCACACGATCGATCGCCTGCTCGACGGCGTCGCTCATGATGTGCTCCCACTTGCCTGCCTCGTGATGCGCATCCGCCCACGAGAGGCCGAGCATGTCGGTGAGGAACCGCTCGGCAAGACGGTGCCGGCGGACGACGAGTTGTGCCAACGCCTGTCCCGAAAGTGTCAGTCGAATCGCGCCATCGGTTGTGATCAGACCCTCCGCTTCGAGGCGCCGGATCATCTCGCTGACAGCTGGGCGGCTGACCTGCAGGCGGTCGGCAATTCGTGCCTGGATGACCGCGACATCGTCTTCGTCGAGCTCGAAAATGCACTCGCAGTACTCCTCGAAGGCAGGATGGTGCTCTCCGCTGGCGGGCATGTAGGACAGGCTAGCGGTCCCGTTCCCGGCGCGTTCGATGGCGGACGGGTAGCGTGCGACGCGCATGTCGAACTCGCCATTCCTCTTGGCGGCCAACGGCGAACGTGGGCCACACACACCGGTGTGGTTCATGCGCCAGGCCGGCCGTAGCCTTCCCGAATATCGGGCGAAACGAGGAGAGGGCAGCATCCTCGACGCCATCAAACAGCCGGATCTCGCCGCCGAACTGACCCTGCAGCCGGTGCGTCGTTACGGCGTTGACGCCGCCGTCCTCTTCAGCGACATCGTTGTGCCTGCCCATGCGGTCGGGTTCGGTATCGACGTTGCGCCGGGCACCGGCCCGATGTGCGCGGCGCCGCTGCGTACGGCCGTCGATCTCGACAGGCTGAGAGTCTTCGAGCCGGAGTCTGACACTGCATACGTCCTGCAGACGGTCAAAATCCTCGCCGCCGAACTTCCCGACAATGTCCCGCTTCTGGCATTCGCCGGAGCTCCGTTCACCGTTGCCAGCTATCTGATCGAGGGCAAGCCGAGCCGCACCTACGAGCACACCAAGCGGATGATGCACACCGATCCGACGCTGTGGCATCGGGTGATGCAGCGCTTGGTCCAACACGCGACCGCCTCGATCCAGAGCCAGCTCGACAATGGGGCCCGCGCCTTCCAGCTGTTCGACTCGTGGGCCGGCGCGCTCAACCGCGCCGACTACAACACGTTCGTGCTGCCTCACTCGACGGCCGTCTTCTCCGCGCTCGCGTCAAGCCATCCCGACTTCGCAGGAATTCACTTCGGCATCGGCTGCGATCACCTGCTCGAGTCGATGCGCGCGGCCGGGCCGCGCGTGCTCGGCCTCGACTGGCGCACGTCGATCAGCGAGGCGCGGCGCCGCATGGGTGCAGATCTGGTCGTGCAAGGCAACCTGGATCCGGCGCTGGTGCTCGCCGGAACCGCGACAGCTCTCGCCGGTGCCGATGCAGTTCTCGCCGACAACGACGGGCACCCCGGCCACATCTTCAATCTCGGCCACGGGGTACAACCCAACAGCGATCCCGACGTGTTGCGCGCCATTGTCGATCACGTCAAGGAACGCACCGCGCAATGACCGAGGATCGCACGGCGGTGATGCTGATGAGTTACGGCACACCGCGAACGCCCGCTGACATCCTGGCGTACTACACCCACATCCGCCGCGGCCATCCGCCGACCGATCAGCAACTCGCAGATCTCACGGCACGGTACGAAGCAATCGGTGGGATCTCGCCGTTGGCACAACGCACCGACGCGCAACGCCGGGCAATGCAGATCGCCCTCGACCGCGTCGCCGACGGCAAGTTCCACGTCACGTTGGGGATGAAGCATTCACCACCGTTCATCGGGGAGTCCGTCGCCGAACTCGCATCACAAGGGTTTCGTCGCGTCGTTGGCATGGTGTTGGCGCCGCACTACTCGGCGTTCTCGGTCGGTCAGTACCTGGACAGGCTGACCGTCGCCGCAACCGAGCACGACATGGCCGTCAGCGGGATCGAGAGTTGGGCGACGGAGCCGGCGTTCGTCGATTTCGTAGCGGCGGAAGTACGCACCGCACTCGCCACGATGCCCGATCAGACCCGAGTCTTGTTCACGGCACACTCGCTGCCGGAGCGGATTCTCGAGAGCGACGATCCATATCCGGCACAGCTCCAGGCCACCGCGCAATGCGTCGCTTCGAACGTCGGTCTCGACAACTGGGGCGTGGCATGGCAGAGCGCCGGGCGCACGCCGGAGCCGTGGTTGGGTCCCGACATCCTGCTCGCTATCGACAAGCTCGCCGCAGAAGGAGACACCCGCGGGGTGCTCGTCAGCGCTGTGGGATTCGTCGCCGATCACCTCGAGGTCCTGTACGACCTCGACATCGAAGCATCCCGACGCGCGGCCAGCCACGGGCTGGCCTTCGCGCGCACAGCATGCGTCAACGACGATCCGGCAGTGATGGCGGCTCTGGCCGGGCGCGTCATCGGCGCGTCGTGACCAGCGACCGCCGAATCGCCGTGATCGGAGGCGGCATCACCGGCCTCGCCGCGGCCCACGCCATCGTCGGCAGCGGGGCCAACGTGACGCTGTTCGAAGCCGGAAATCGATTCGGCGGAATGATCCTGACGACTCCGTTCGCCGGGCATCCGGCGATCGACGAAGGCGCCGACGCCTTCTTGGCCCGCGTCCCTTGGGCAGTCGATCTGGCCCGCAATGTTGCACTCGGCGATTCCCTGACGTCGCCCGCGGTCGGCAAGGCAGCCGTGTGGTGGAACGGCTTGCACGACATCCCCGATGGGTTGCTACTGGGGTTGCCAACCGAACTCGTCAGCCTCGCTCGCTCGCCGCTGATCTCTCGGCGCGGCAAGCTCCGCGCGGCCACGGAGATATTCCGTCCGCGCACAGACATCGACGCCGATTCGATCGGTGCGTATGTGCGCGCCCGGTTCGGCAATGAGGTTCACGAGCGCCTGGTCGATCCTCTCATCGGCAGCATCTACGCGGCCGACACCGACGAGTTCAGCCTCGCTGCCATCCCACAGTTGGCCGAAGTCGCAGCGCGCTCGCGCAGCGTCCTGCTCGCGTCACGGCGCCCGGCCGCGGCGACCTCGGGCCCGGTGTTCTATGCCCCCACTGCGGGAGTCGGCCAATTGGTTGACGCCGTGTCGACAGCGGTTGCGGCGAACGGTGGAGATCTGCGATTCGATGCTGCGATCAGCGAGTTGGCAATCGATGGAAAGGACTGGCGCGTCGATGGCGAGGCATTCGACGGCGTTGTGTTGGCTTGTCCTGCGCGTGCCGCGGCGGGACTGCTGGCAACCGTGGCACCGTCCGCTGCCTCGACACTCGCCACGATTCCTACCGCGGGTATCGCAATGGTGACGGTGGCAGTGCCCGCCGATGGATGGCCGGCCCAGCTGCGCGGGTTGTCGGGTTACCTTGTGCCGAAGCCACAGCAACGCCTGGTCACCGCGGTCTCTTTCGCATCGCAGAAATGGGCCCACCTGACCGACGCAGAGCACGTCATTCTCCGGATCTCACTCGGCCGCGACGGTCTGTCGGCACTGCACCTTTCTGACGCCGATCTGCTAGCCGACGTTCTCGACGAGTTGCGTCTTCATCTCAAGTTCGACGCCCAACCAGTCGCCGTCCGAGTGAGCCGTTGGCCGGACGCCTTCCCTCAATATCGACCACATCACGGCACGACAATGGCCTCGGTCGAGCGATCCCTCCCCAGTGGAGTCACGCTTGCCGGCGCGAGCTACCACGGCATCGGCATCCCGGCATGTATCCACTCGGGCCAACAAGCTGCAGCGGCGGTGTTGCAGCGATGAATCTCACTGGCAGACTGTGCCATGCGGCGTAGAGCAGTAGCAGTGGGTTGCGCGGCGCTGCTCGTCATCGCCTCGTGTGGCGACGACAAGTCCAACGCGAGTGCTGCGACTGTCGCGCCGGTCACCTCCATCAAGTCGACGACCACGACTTCGACAACGCCAGCGACCACGTCGACGTCGTCAACGACGACAACAAGCAGTTCGACAACCACCTCGACGAGTGCTGCGCCCACCACGTCAGCCGTGCAAGAAACACTGCCGAATCCCGAGAGCCCGCCCGCTGATCCCCGCGCTCCCGAGCCGCTCGTCGCGCTCGGCTCGATCGAGATCCCGGCCATCGGCATCACCAAGTCGATGTACGAAGGCATCACTTTGACGACGCTCGATCACGGGCCGGGTCACTGGCCGGGCACGGCGATGCCCGGTCAGTTCGGCAATGTCGTGATTGCGGGTCACCGCGTCAGTCACGACAAGCCGTTCCGCAACCTCGACAAGTTGGTTGAGGGCGACGACGTCTTCCTGACGACCGACGACGGGCGATTCGACTACAAGGTGACCGGCACAGAGATCGTGACGCCCGACGCGTTGTGGATCGCTGACCAGACGCCTGATTACACGGCCACCCTGTTCGCTTGCAATCCGCCAGGCTCGACCAAGCAACGCATCGTCGTGCACCTCGCGCTTGCACCCGCTGCATAACGACCGGCCGATACGCCCGACGGCTATGGTCGCTCGCTGATGTCGATCACAGTTCCACGGTTCTCGGCCCAGGCTGCATTGGCAATCGGCGCCGGGCTCGGGGTTGCCCTGTCGCTGCCACCGTGGGGCATCTGGCCGCTGGCATTCATCGGCATCGCCATGTTCGAGATGTCACTGGGCGAGAACCCATCGGGTCGAGCCCGAGCGGCGCGCGGTTGGCTGTTCGGTGCGGCATGGCTGTACCCCGGATTGGCATGGATGTGGTCTCTGACCATCCCCGGTTATCTACTCGCGGCGGCGATCTTCGCCGGGTTTCACGCCCTCGCGGCAGCCGTGTCGACGCAAGGCCCATGGCGGGTGATCGCCAGACCGGCGGCGCACACTCTTGCCGAAGCGCTGCGCCTTGTCTCTCCATTCGGAGGCGTGCCGCTGGCGACGCTTCCGATCGGCCAGGCCGCAGGGCCGCTCGTCGGGGTCGTGCGCTTCGGCGGTGTGATCTTGTTGACGTGGGTGGTCTTCCAGATCGGGTTCGCCCTCGCCGGTCCATCGCCGGTGGTCCCGCAGATGGCTCGAAGCCGCGGCCGCCGCACTCGTGGCGAGTGGCACGGAGCGATCGGATTCCTGGCCGCAGCTGTGTGCATCGTCGTTGGAGCCGCTATCGCTCCCAATGGCACCGAGGTCGCCCGGCCTGCGACGCTGCGGGTTGCGATCGTGCAAGGCGGCGGGCCTCAGGGAACCCGAGCGATCAACTCGAACGGGCGCGCGGTCGTCGAACGCCATCTCCTGGCAACCCGCACGATCAAGCCCGGCGCGGCCGACCTGGTGGTCTGGCCAGAGAACGTCATCGACGTTGCCTCTTTGGCGAGCAGCCAGGAACTGACCGAGGTTGCTGCAGAGGCGGCGCGCATCGGTGCGCCGTTCGCGGTCGGCGTCACCGAGGACGCCCCGAACGATCATTTCATCAACGCCCAAGCCGTGATCACCGCAGATGGTCAGGTCGTGTCGAGATACGAAAAGGTGCACAGGGTCCCCTTCGGGGAGTACATGCCACTGCGCGGTCTGCTGCATGCGTTGGGCGCTCCGACGGATCTCGTGCCCCGCGATGCGGTGGCCGGCACCGGCCCCGCGTATCTCGACATCCCGGTTGCCACCGGCACAGTTCGCGCCGCGGTCGTCATCTCCTGGGAAGTGTTCTTCGGGAGTCGTGCCATCGACGGGGTCGACCACGGCGGCACATTCATCCTCAACCCGACGAACGGCTCGAGCTACACCGGCACGATCCTGCAATCACAACAGATTGCCTCATCGCGACTTCGTGCGATCGAGAACGGGCGTTGGGTCGTGCAGGTTTCGCCGACCGGGTTCAGCGCATTCGTTTCACCGGATGGTGAGGTGCTCGATCGCACCGCCGTCAGCGAACAGAAGGTCATCGTCAGAACAATCTCGTTGAAGTCCGGCCGAACGTGGTACTCGCACCTCGGCGACACACCGTTCGTGGTGCTGATGCTGCTGGTGTTCGCGGGGGCCTGGATCGTGCCGGGTCGGGCATGGCTCGAACGCCGCAGGACTACACCTCCAGCAATAGTGTGACCGGTCCGTCGTTGATCAGCGACACTTCCATCTCCGTGCGAAACCGCCCCGTGGCAACCGTCGCTCCCGCTGCTCGCAGGTGATCGACGACGGCTTGCACCATCGGCTCGGCATGCTCAGGGCCCGCCGCGTTGATCCAACTGGGCCGCCGTCCTCCGCTGGTATCGCCATAGAGGGTGAACTGGCTGACGATCAGCACCTCGCCGCCGGTGTCGGCAATCGATCGATTCATCACGCCGTTGTCGTCATCGATGACCCGCAGACCCCAGATCTTGTCGGCCAGTTTTCGGGCGCTCGCCTCGGTGTCATCATGGGTCACGCCCACCAACACGCACAGTCCCGCACCGATTGATCCCACCACCTCCCTGGCGACCTCGCCGCCTGCGATCGTCACCGAAGCTTGCGTTACTCGTTGCACCAATCCACGCATCGCCCGAGTCTGCCGTACAGAATGCGTCGGTGATCGAACTCCACGCAGCATCCGCCATGTGCAGCGTCAGTGCCGACGACGGAGGTCGCGTCGGCGGACTGACCGTTGGCTCGACCAGCCTGTTGATCGGACCCGATCCTTCGTTGCCGGCCGCAGGCTGGGGCAGCTATCCGATGGTGCCGTGGGCCGGACGCATCCGCAACGGACGATTCACGTTCGACGGCGTCGACTACCAACTGCCGATCAACTTCGAAACCCACGCCATCCACGGGACCGGTTTCGAACAACCGTGGGAAGTGATCGATCGCGATGCGCGCAGCTGTGTGCTGCGGTGCGGGCTCAGGTGGGCGTTGGGTGGCGAAGGCGAGCAACTGATCGAGCTGACCGACGATTCGCTGACATGCACGCTCACTGTACGTGCGGGCGACAATCCGATGCCCGCCTCGATCGGCTGGCATCCGTGGTTCGTCAAGCCAGATCGTGTCGATCTGCGATTCGATCGGATGTACCTGCGCGACGACGACTACATCACCGACGGCCGAACCGTTTCGCCGCCGCCACCACCTCCGTGGGACGACTGTTTCGCCGGTCCGCTGGCGACACCGCGACTGTGGATTGGCGATCTCGAGCTGTCCATCGCAAGCGATTGCGACTACTGGGTTGTCTACGACATGCCAGCTCATGCCACCTGTGTCGAACCCCAGAGCGCCACTCCCGACGCCTTCAACCTTGGTGGCGCAGCGCGCCTCGAACCCGGTGACGAGTTGCGCCGCAGCGTGACCATCGCCTGGACACAACCCACGACCCACCCGGCGACGTGACCGGCGGCACGCAACGTTGCAACCCTGTGACGCTTACCAGTCGGTAACAACGCGCCGATAGTCTGGCGGTCCTATGTCTGCCGTCACGTCGGCCGGCGCTGCTGCACT
>JAENVT010000146.1 GCA_016650435.1 Ilumatobacteraceae bacterium | reverse complement strand
GATGGACGATTCACATCATTCGCGATCTGTTGACGGGCACGTCGCGGTTCAACGAGTTCATCAGCGGTAACCCCGGGCTGTCCCGAGCCTTGCTCAGCCGAAGGCTCCAGCAACTGAGACGCGCCGGCGTTGTCGAACAGGATGGCGAGGGGAGCTATCGACTGACCACGTCGGGCCGTGACCTCGAACCGGTTGTGTTCGGTCTCGCGACCTGGGGTGCACGATGGACCTTCGGCGAACCCGAACCGGATGAGCTCGACCCTGACCTGCTTCTGTGGTGGCTGCACCGGCGCCTCGACCCGAGCAAGCTACCCGGACCCCGCTTCACGATCCACGTCAGCTTTGCCGACCATCCCAAGCGCTACTGGATCGTTGTCGACCACGACGCATCACTGTGTCTCGCCGATCCACGATTCGACATCGACGTCACGGTGCGCACTGACCGTTCAACGCTGTACCGCACCTACCTTGGGCACATTCCGTTGGCGGAAGCCCATCGCTCCGGTCGCATCGAACTCACGGGGTCAAGACCATCCGTGCGATTGTTCATCGACGCTTTCCAGCCATCGCCGGTCGCGTCGATCGTCCACGCCGAGGCGCCCCAATGACGATCGAGAACGCGCTCTGGGTGAGTTGTTATTGATCTACCAGTCGCTCGAATCGCTGCCTTGCACCTTGACGTGTCATGCCGAGCTGCGCTCCGATCACGCCCCACGACAGGCCGGAGCGGTGTGCAGCCAGTGCTGCCGCTTCGAGTCGACCTTCGGCCTCTCGGCGTGCTGCCGCCGAGGCGCGAAGCTCAGCCAAGGTAGCGGCGTCGGTCACTGAGAACGCTAGGTCCGTCGCCTCGTCGAATGCGATGACGATCGCTGCCGCCTCGTTCTCGGTGAGGTCCTTCGGGTGCTTCTTTGTTTTCATTGTTTGTCACCTCGCTGCTGTTTGATCCTGTTCATGAACTTCGAGGATCTCGCGGCGTGATCCAACCCGCCGTAACGGTGCACTGGACTCCTGTAACGGCAAGCTCCGCGCCGCCGAGCGGTGGTACTAGCCCCATGGTGCACTATCAACTGTCCGCCGATGCGTTGTCTCATGGGTGCAACCCAACAGGAGGCAACATCATGAACAAGTCACTCATCTGGATCACAGCCGGAGTCGCCGCAGTCGGATTCGGAATTCCCGCCTTTGCGGCGATCTCGTCACCCGCATCCGGCCCCGTCACGACCCCGGCCGCCACGGTCGTGTCGCTCCCGCACAGCGCTGGATCGGACGACGCCATCCCAACTGTGCCCTCGACTCCGCGAGCCGTCGTCGTGCCGGTAGTTGTCGCACCGACCAAGGCGTCCGTCGTCACCACGCCGACCACCATCGACGACAAGGGTGGCGCGTGTGCCGGAGCAGAAGACGCCACCGACGACCGTTGCACCGGCGTCGATGCACACGACGTCAACGACGACGCGACATCGAACTCCGTTGAAGACGTCAGCGGGCGTTGCGACGAAGCCGAGCACGCCAACGATCCCAGCTGCACCGTCGCTGCGGCCGGCTACACCACGGCTACCAGCAACAGCACCGTCACCAGCATCGATGACAACTCGGGGCGCGGTAGTGGCGGGCATGGCGGAGCCGACGACAGTGGCCACGGCGGCAGCAGCCACGGCTGATCAACACACTCATCCCCGGCTACGCAGGCTCACGCCCACATGGGGCGTGGGCCTTTCGGGTTCTCCAACCGAAGAGAGGCGCACGTGGTGCTACGACTATCGTCCAGTTGTCGTATCAGGGCTGGTGCTTCACACTGACCGAATGAGCGAGTCGTGGTTGGAGCGTGGACACGGTACTCAGGCCGCGCACCTCGACACGATCTTCACCAGTACCGCACGTAGCCGTCCGCTCGGGGTCGATGACATTCTCGGTACGTCGGGACCGCTGGTCACCTCCGTCGGCGAGTCCCGCCCACCTCGGCGGTCATCTCGCGTTCTGGTCGTGACCGCGTTGTGGTTCGGCATCATCGTCGGAACCTCCGGCGCGGCCTGGGCTGTGCACGACGCACTGTTCCCAGCGATCGGTCCCTCCCAGGTCTCGGTCTGGCAGAACCCGAGTCACGAGACCAAACCGGTTTCCGACGATGACGAGAGCACGACTTCGACGGCTGGGCCGCCGGCCAGTGGCTCAGTTGATGACAGCGAGGTCGGCTCCTCGACCAGCGTCGAATCAAGCGATTCGAGCGGCGAGCCGAACGGCCCACCGAGCTCGATAGACGATCACGGCGGCGCTCCTCACAGCGACTCGACGATCAGCCCTGCCGGCGACAACACATCGTCCAGCGTCGATGACCACGGTGGCGGGTCAGGTTCCGGTGGCGGTTCGGGATCGGGTGGCGGCGGTTCGGGATCGGGTGGCGGCGGTTCGGGATCGGG
>JAENVT010000145.1 GCA_016650435.1 Ilumatobacteraceae bacterium | reverse complement strand
GACAACCGGCAGCCGCTTCATCGCCAGGTCGTTGATCGACAGCGAGTTCACGGTCGAAATGATCGGGGAGACAACTGTGGGTGATCGTCCTGCCGTGCTGCCGCGGATCTCAGGAAGGGGCTGGGTCGTCGGCACCCGCACGAGCTCAGTCGACTCAACCGATCCCTATCCGCTCGGCTACGTGCTCAGCGATGTGTGGGGCGACGAGGTCGGCGTGCTTTAACTCGCTTTGGAACGACGAAGCGGGCTGCGATCGGGGTCGAAGGCGCTGATGTCGGTGGAACTTCGTCCGGTCATGATCAGCTCGGAGATGGCGACACCACTTGGCGGAGCAAGAGTCAAGCCGAACATGCCGTGACCGGCGCCCACGACGACGTTGTTCCACCGCTTCGGCCGGCCCATGAACGGTAGACCGTCGGCGCTCATTGGTCGGGACCCTGCCCAGGTGTCAAACCGCTGGTCCCAATCGAGGTCGAGGAACTTGCGCATCGAGGCGACGATCATCTCGATTCGACGCGGGTCGAACGGAGGGTGGTCTCCACCGAACTCCATCGTGCCGCCAAGGCGTATCCGATCCTCGAACGGCGTGGCGACTGCGTGCACCTCCTCGAAGATCACCGGTTGCCGCAGGCCGGCTGACGTGGGCAGACCGACGTTGTAACCCTGGCCGGGGATCACCGAAAGTCGCAGGTCGAAATGCTTGGCGAGCAGGCGTGATCCGGCGCCTGCGGCGAGGACGAACTCGTCACCGTCGACCGCGCCGTTGGACGTCGTCAGCGATTGCACTCGATTGCCCGTCGACTCGACTGCCGTGACGTCAGTGTTCTCCATGAACCGGACGTTGCGGGATTTGAGGATGTCGATGACCGAGTCGACGTATCGTCGCGGATCGATCGAGCGATCCCCCGGCATGACGAGGCCGGCGCGAACGTGGTCGGTGATCGCAGGTGCGATCCGGCGAATTTCGTCGCCGTCGACAACGCGGTCAGGAATGCGGGCACCGAACTCGACCATCGGTTGCAGCGCCTTGAAGTGGTGCTCGGCTTTGGCAACGTCGTGGTATGGCACCAACAGCTCGCGGCTGAGGCTTACCGCCACACCTTGGGAGACGAGGCGTTCGTGTATGGCCCCGCTGTTGCGGTTGAACCGTGCGAGTGCGGCACGACCCGACTCGTAGCGCGACCGCGTGCAGTTGCGGGCGAACGCCAGCAGCCACGGGGTCATGCTCGGGATCGCCTTGGGTAGCACTCGCAGCGCCCGCTGCGAGTCGCGCAACGACTTCAGCGCGTTGCCGATCGCCCCGGGAGCCGGCAAGGGCTCGACGATCGCGGTGCACATGAAGCCGGCGTTGCCGCGTGCCGCGCCTCCGCCGAGGGCTCCGCTGTCGATGATGGTCACCTCGGCGCCGGCCTCGGTGAGGAACAACGCCGACGACAAGCCGACCAGCCCGCCTCCGACAATGACAACGGCCTTGCTCACGATGCCTCCATGATTCCAGCGGCCGCCGCGGCACGTTGGGCGATGGCCAGATCCTGCACCGCCAGCCCGACGCTCTTGAACAGGGTGATCTCGGTATCAGACGTACGTTGCAGCCGTCCGCTGGCAAGATCGGTCAGGTCGCCGGCGACCCTGTCCCATGACCACACGCCCTCCTGCACAGCGAGATGCAGGTCGCCTGCCTCGGCCTTCGCCGCGGCCAGGTCGTCGACTGCAACCGTGGATGCGGCGACCAGATCCGCGGCGACTTCACGCAGGTCGAGGCGGTAAGAACCGACCAGGTTGAGATGCGTGCCATGGTGTACGTCGGCGAGACCGAACAGGGCACTGCCGGCGCGGGTCGCCGCGCACACGATGTCGCATGCCGCGGCGTCGGCGTACGAGCCGGCGATCGCCGATTCACCTCCGGCCACGAGCTCGTCGACGACACGTTCGACGTGAGCCGGGGTGCGGCCGGCAACGACGACGTTCTCGATGTCGGGTCGCACAACACGAACGGCGCGGACGTGGGCAACGGCTTGCGGGCCGGTGCCGATGACGCCCAATGATCGCACGTCGTCTCGCGCCAGCGCATCGGTTGCAAGTGCTGAGATCATCGGTGTGCGCAGCGTTGTCAGCGCGGCACCGTCGAGCAGTGCGACGGGTTGGCCGATTCGCATGTCGAACAGGACGTAGACCCCTTGGATGATGGGCCGGCCGCGTGCCGGGTTGGCGGGTTGGATACCGACCAACTTCACCCCGGCGACATCGCCAGCGGCCGCGGGCATCACCAGGAACTCTCCACCACCTGCGGTCGCATGTATCCGATCGACATGCGACGGCGCCGACGCGAAACAGGTGCGCAACGAG
>JAENVT010000144.1 GCA_016650435.1 Ilumatobacteraceae bacterium | reverse complement strand
GGACCGACGGGAGCCCCGATGACCGGGTGGTGGTGGACGAGGTTCTGATCCGGCACATCGGCTATCTCAGCGGGATTGAACGTCTGTTCGACGCCGTTGATCGCGGCGACACGGCTCGATCCCTCGTGCTCGATTCCGACGAGGTTGATCCAGCGTTGGCCGCCATCGAGAGTGTTGTACTCAAGGAGGCATCCGCTCGTCATGACGCGTTCTCCGATCAGGTCGCCCGCCTGAACCGCCTCAACGCAGTTACCCGACGCTTGACTCCGTTCATTTTCATCTCGGGACTGGCCGTGGCGGCCATTTTGGCCTCCATCACCCGCGGGCATCGCCGTCTCCTCGGCATTGAACGGACACGAGCGGTGCACCGTTCGTTGCACGACGACCTGACGGGGCTTCCAAACAGAACGCTGCTCGCAACGCGATGCGAACGGGCACTTCATGATGACATACGCGATGCGACCTGCTCGGCCCTGCTGCTCATCGATCTCGACCGATTCAAGGAGATCAACGACACGTTCGGCCACCAATACGGCGACGAACTATTGAGTCAGATCGGGCCGCGCCTTGCCATGGGGCTGCGGACCAACGACACGGTCGCTCGACTCGGCGGCGATGAATTCGCCGTGCTGTTGACCGACATCGACGGTGTATCTGGTGCCCATCGCGTTGCCACGCAGCTGCGCGTGGCCTTGGCGGCGCCGTTTCATGTCGCAGGTGTTGAGCTCGATGTCGAAGCCAGCATCGGGCTGGTCACATCGGGCGAGCACGGCAGAGATCCATCAACGCTGCTGCAGCACGCCGACATCGCGATGTATGTCGCAAAGGCCAGGAATTGTGGTGTCTTTGCATACGACCCGACGGTCGACGGGCACTCACCGGCCAAACTCGCACTGCTGGGGGACCTGCGGCGAGGGCTGGACCGCGGGGAGCTCATTCTTCACTACCAACCGAAGGTGAGCCTCAGCACAGGCGAGTTCGTCGGCGTTGAGGCGCTCGTGCGCTGGCAGCACCCCACCCAGGGCCTCATCATGCCCGACGATTTCATTTCGCTCGCCGAACACACCGGTCTCATTGCGCCGTTGACGCGCTACGTACTCAACGTTGCGCTGGCACAGGCTCGGATCTGGCTGGACAACGGCCAGCGGATCCCGGTGTCCGTCAACCTGTCCGCGCGGAACCTGCTTGACACGGGCCTTCCCCAAGAGATTGCGACGCTGCTCGCGAACCACTGCGTGCCAGCAGACCTTCTCGAGATCGAGGTGACCGAGTCTGCGCTGATGACCGATCCGGCACGAGCACAGCGACTCCTGGGACAACTCTCCGCACTCGGGATCAGGATCGCGATCGACGACTTCGGCGCCGGGTACACGAGCCTCGGACAACTGAGAACCTTGCCGGTCAGCGAACTGAAAATCGATCGATCGTTTGTCATGTCGATGGACACTGACCCCGGCAGCGCCGTGATCGTGCAAAGCGTCGTCGATCTTGGCCACAACCTTGGGCTGACGATCATCGCCGAAGGGGTGGAGTCAGAACGTGTCATGGCTGCGCTGTCGCACATCGGTTGTGACGTGGCCCAGGGTTACTTCATCGCCCGCCCAGTCACGGCGGCCGCCGTCGATTCCTGGTGCGCGGCGCGCGATCTCAACGCGACGCAGAACGTCGGCACGGCTCTCACCGTGCACTGAGCCGACCGGCCGGACGGTCGCAACACAGTGGTATTCACGTGGGACCTCGCCACCGGGTGGAAGGTCACGTCGGAGCGACGCGACGCGCTCCTGCGTCCGGCGCAGTTCGATCTCCTCGGCGAGCAATTGTTGTCGGGCGCCGCGGTACTCGTCGGATTCGTTGGGATGACGAATTGTGTTCTGTGCTGCGAGATCGGCCGCTGGGGTCAGTTGGGTTTGCTGAGACGTCATGCGTCAGATGTAGTTTGCGAACCTGTCACGGTTTAGTTGCGCGGATGATCGCTGAATGAAGTCCTACGCCGAAATCGTGGGTGGATGTCAAGGCGATGTTGGCGAACCCTGCGTCGGCGAGTTGCTGCCGGTAGGCGCTGAACGTGAGCGCACCGGCGATGCATCCGATCCGCGTTGCCTGTTCGAGGATGATGTCTGGGTCGAGGTCGTCGTCGACGACGACGTCACTGATCCCGATCCGCCCACCACTGCGCAGGACGCGCTGCATCTCGGCGAAGACGGCCGGTTTGTCGGTGGACAGATTGATGACACAGTTCGAGATGATCACATCGATGGCCGCGTCTGGCAGCGGGATCTGTTCGATCTGACCCTTCATGAATGTCACGTTCGTGGCGCCGGCTTCGGCCGCGTTCCGCCGAGCGAGGTCGAGCATCTCGTCGGTCATGTCCAAGCCATAGGCGCGCCCGGTCGGCCCGACCCGTTTCGCGGACAGGAGGACATCGATGCCCCCGCCGGAGCCGAGATCGAGGACCGTCTCGCCGGGCGCAAGATCGGCGACGGCGATGGGGTTGCCACAGCCGAGACTGGCCAACCCGGCTCCCTCGGGTATTCCATCGAGATCGTCGTAGAGGCTGGTACCGAAGCATGCTTCGGTGGGTCCGTCCATGGCTTGCTGTCCGCCGGCGGCGACGGTAGCGGCGTCTGCGTAGCGGCGGCGGATCTGCTCGCGCAGGGTGTCGGCTGCTTCGGTGGTCATCGGGTCCTCCTCGATGCGAAAGGTTGTGGAGCGTCCCATGGGCGGCTATTCGGTAGCCGGCCCATGACGAGTTCTGCGGCGGTCGGAAAGCAGTCGAGGCAGGCGTCGTTGATCCGCCACCAACTCGTGGTGCCAACCCGTTCGACGAGGATGAAGCGAACGTCACCGAGGATCTTCAAATGGTGCGAGACCGTCGATTGGCCGACATCGACACGTTCGACGATCTCGCCAACGGTCATCGGGCGCGCCTCGCTGGCCAGCAGGTTGAGGATCAGCACACGGGTCGGATCACCGAGCGAACGAAACCATGACGCCCACTCGACGGCGTCATCACGAGAGATATTCATCGACAATCGACGATAATCGATAAATAGCGTTTCGTCAAACGCCGGTCCGTTAGCCGAGAACGGAGCGAAGCGCATCGAGCCGTGACGGCACCAGCCGGTACCACACCCACAGCCCTCGCTTCTCACGCTCGATCAGACCGGCGTCCACCAGGATCTTCATGTGATGGCTGACCGTCGGCTGCGAACGCCCGGATGGCTCGACCAGCTCGCAGGCGCACACCTCGTCGGCACCCGACGCGGCGATGTAGCTCAACAACCGGAGCCTGATCGGATCGGCCAACGCCGCAAACGATCCTGCGAGCAACTCGGCCTGCGACTCGTCGAGCACGTCGGCGCGCACAGGCGCGCAGCAGGCGATCGGGTCGAGCACGGCGATCTTGGGAGCAGCCATCGCACGTACTCTACAGAAAGATTTGCCAACTACATTGACATTCGTGAATGTATCGGATACCTTGACTGCATCGACAAACGTCAATATGTTGTTGGCGTCGTTTCTGAGAGGAATTCAAGAATGTCTCGCGTGCAACTGGCCCTCAACGTGGCCGACCTCGATGCCTCCATCGAGTTCTACACAAAGCTGTTCAAGACCGAACCGGCCAAGATCCGCGACGGCTACGCCAACTTTGCGATCGCTGATCCGCCGCTCAAACTGGTCCTCTTCACCGGCCTGGGCGAGCCCGGGTCGTTGAACCACATCGGCGTCGAAGTGGAAGACGTCGAATCTGTTGCCGAAATGATCGCCCGTGCCAACGACCTCGGCTTGGAGCAACGGATCCAGGAAGATGTGTCGTGCTGCTTCGCCGTACAGGACAAGACCTGGGTCAAGGGCCCGGAGAACGACTGGGAGATCTATTTCGTGAAGGGTGACGCGCCCGCGATGGAGACGGTGCCGGCAGCAAAGTCCGGGTGTTGCTGAACTGCAGCAACCGAGTCGGCACGACTCAGCCGTCGTGACCGAACTTGCCGACTTTGCCGAGACGGGCACCGGCGCCCTTCACCTGACGCTCGCCCGCCGCCTCGTCGCCGAAGCCCTTGGAACCGCCCTGTTGATCATCGCGGTGATCGGCTCGGGGATCATGGCGTCGCGGCTCTCGCCGGATGACGTGGGTTTGCAGTTGCTCGAGAATGCCGCTGCGACCGCCGGCGCCTTGATCGGTCTGATCCTGATGTTCGGTGCCGTCTCGGGCGCCCATTTCAATCCGGCCGTCACCCTCGTCGACCGGATGTTCGGAACGATCACCACGACCGACACGATCCTGTACACGATCGCCCAAACCGTCGGCGGTTGTGTCGGTGCGGCGATCGCCAACATCATGTTCGAACTCGACCCGATCAACCTGTCGACCAAATCCCGTTCCTCGGGTGCGTTGTGGTTGTCGGAGGTCGTCGCGACGATCGGGCTGCTGCTCGTCATCCACGGCTGCGTACGCACCGGCCGTGCGGCCGCGGTGCCCTTCGCGGTCGGCGTGTGGATCGGCGGTGCCTATTGGTTCACATCCTCGACGAGCTTCGCCAACCCGGCGGTCACGGTCGCCCGCATGCTGTCGAATTCGTTCGCCGGGATCAAACCGTCGTCGGCGCCGATGTTCATCGTCATGCAACTCGTGGGCGCAATGCTCGCGTTCCTCTTGATCCGATTCCTATACCCGCAACCGATCGAGGAGGCTGCCAGTGCCTGACCGAGTCGCCGATCACATCCCTGAGGTCCTGTTCGTCTGCGTCCACAACGCCGGCCGTTCTCAGATGGCTGCCGCACTTCTCGCCCGCCACGCCGGTGACAAGGTGGTCGTGCGTTCCGCCGGCACCGCGCCGGCCGGAACGATCAATCCCGCTGTGCTCGAGGCGATGGCCGAGATCGGTATCGATCTCGTCGCCGAGGGAGCATCACCGAAGAAGCTCACCGACGCCGCTGTCGAGGCATCCGATGTCGTGATCACGATGGGCTGCGGTGACGAATGCCCGTTCTTTCCGGGCAAGCGATATCTCGACTGGATACTCGATGATCCCGCCGGTCAAGACGTCGCGGCAGTCCGCTCGATTCGCGACGAGATCGATCGTCGTGTTCGAGCGCTGGTCACCGAACTGCTCCCGACCACCACTTTGTAGGGTGACGGAATGCTTATCCAGATCATCACCGGGACCACTCGCGAAGGCAGGTTCAGCGAGCGCGTGGCCTCGTGGATCAACGGCCGCCTCAGCGACCGCAGCGACTTCGACATCGAGTCGGTTGACCTGCGCGACCACATGTTGCCGTTCTTCGAGGGAGGATCACCTGCCCGGTCAGGGCGCGACTATCCACGTGACGACGTGCGTGGCTTCGGCGAGATCATTGACCGGGCCGATGGCTTCATCATGCTGACGGCCGAGTACAACCACGGGTATCCCGCGGTGCTCAAGAACGCGATGGACTGGACCTTCGTCGAGTGGCGCCGCAAGCCGATCAGCTTCGTCGGCTGGGGCAGCGTCGGTGGGGCCCGAGCAGTCGAACAACTCCGGCAGGTCGCAGTCGAGTTCGAGATGGCACCGCTGCGCCATGCCGTGCACATCCTTCCCGGAATCATGATCGCTGCCCGGCAGCCCGACGCCCAGACAGACGCCGAGTTGTTCGCTTCCCTCGATCAGCGACTCGACGTGCTCGTCGACGATCTCGCCTGGTGGGCAGCGACCCTCGCCGCAGCCCGGGCGATCTGACCACCGGGCGCGATTTCGGCACCGGGAGGCATATTTCCGCGCCCACACAGGCTGGTCGGGCGCGATTTCGGCATTGGGAGGCGTATTTTCGCGCCCACACAGGCTGGCCCCGACAGAGGACGATCTGAGCGCGAAATGTTTTCGAGTTTGTCGTTTCTGCCATCTCCTGATCCGTCGTATGCACGTACCGTCTAGTTCAAGGAGAACCCAAATGGAATACATGCTCTTCATCGCGACCGACACCGAGCCAGAGCCAAGCGACACTGGTGGCACGACCATCGAGGAATGGCTGGAGGAAGGCGAGCGCCGAGGTATTCGCAAGCAGGGCGACCGGCTTCGACCGGCGACCGATGCGACCACCGTGCGGGTGCGCAAGGGCGAACTGCTCGTGACCGACGGACCCTTCACCGAATCGAAGGAATGGATCGCCGGGTTCGACATCGTCGATTGCGCTGATCTCGACCAGGCAGTCGACTATGCGTCTCGTCATCCAATGGCGCGGTTCGGTCGCATCGAGATCCGACCCTTCTGGCCAATGGATTGACGGACGTTGCCGAGGCGATCGCGGCCGTACACCGGTCCGACTGGGGCCGGATCGTCGCGGGACTGATTCGTCGAACCGGCGACTGGACGCTCGCTGAGGACGCCACGCAAGACGCCTTCGCCGCCGCCTTCGAGCGCTGGCCGAAGGACGGCATCCCCGACCGCCCGGCGGCGTGGCTCACCACGACGGCGCGCAACCGGGCGATCGACAGACTGCGTTCCGCGAAGGCTGAACGGTCGAGGCTGGGCCAGTTGAGCATGGAGGTCGGGCCATCGGAATCGAACGACATCGACGATGATCGCCTCCGTTTGATCTTCACGTGCTGCCATCCGGCGTTGCCGCTCGCGGCGCGAGTGGCGCTGACGCTTCGCACGGTCGCCGGTCTCTCGGTAGCCGAGATCGCCCGAGCGTTCCTGGTGTCGGAGACCACGATGGCTCAGCGTCTCGTGCGGGCGCGGGGCAAGATCGATCACGCCGGCATTCCGTACCGCATCCCGCCGGCCGAGTTGTTGGAGGAGCGACTGAACGGGGTGCTTGCGGTGCTGTACCTGGCCTTCAACGCCGGGTACAGCGATGTCGCCCTCTCCGACGTGGCCGGCTCGGCAATCTCGCTGGCCGAAGCCGTCGTCGACCTGATGCCCCTCGAGTCCGAAGCGCGGGGCTTGCTGGCGCTGATGCTGATGCAGAACTCTCGGCGGGACGCGCGCGTCGATTCCGGTGAATTGCTGACGCTCGAAGAGCAGGACCGCTCACGATGGGACCGCTCCGAAATCGAACGAGGCTGCGCGATCCTGAGGTCGGCTCGACACCGAGGTCCGTACGTCCTCCAGGCTTCGATAGCCCAATGTCATGCCGTTGCGGAATCTGCGGTTTCGACGGACTGGTCGCGAATCGTTGCCCTCTACGACGAGCTGCTGTCGCTGTCGCCCTCGCCCGTCATCGAACTCAATCGGGCGATCGCAGTCGGCATGCGCGATGGATCGGATGCCGGCTTGGCGTTGATTGACGACGTGTCCGGGCAACTTCCGGGGTTCCACCTCGTGCCTGCGGCGCAGGCGGATCTCCTGCGCCGCGCCGGCCGCGTCTCGGACGCAGAGGTGCGTTACCTCGAAGCGATCGCACTCGCGCCGACGGCTGAGGAGCGGGCCCAGCTGCAGCGGCGGCTCGTCGGAAAGGGTGTGGCTGGCACTACCGCCGGCTAGTGCGCCATCACCCTTGCCGCTCTCGGTGAAGGACATCATGATGTGACGATGAGCGCGACATCGCCCGGGGCGCTGTGGAGCCGGAGCGATCTCCGCGCCCGGGCAGTGTCGCTCGTCGTCCTCGGAGCCCTCGTCGGCCTGACGATCGGACTCGCCACAGCAGCGTACGACGGCGGCCGGCGAACAGATTCAGCCCTCACCCGGTTGCGATCGCGCACGAACGCCAGCGATGCCGTTGTCTTCGCGACGCAAGCCGATCTCGTGAGCGCAGATTGGAGCAAGCTCGCCAAGCGGCCCGAGGTCAAGCAACTAGTCCGTTGGGGTCTGGCGTTCGGGAACGTGGCTGGAGCGGAGGGGGATGTGCTCTTCGTGCCGATGGACGGTGTGTGGCTTGACAAGGTCGACCGGCCGGTCGTTGTAGCCGGTCGGATGTTCGATCCGAACGCGGCCGACGAAGTGGTCGTGACGGATGACTTTCCCGGCGACGACGGAGCTCCGATAAAAGTCGGCGCCACGATTCCGTTCACCGCAATGACCTCGGAAGGAGACTTCACCAAGCCCGCTTCGGGTGCGCATCTCGATCTCCGCATCGTCGGCATCGTCCACACGCCGCTCAGCTATGCCTTCACCGGCGGCGCGTTTCTGTCGCCAGGTTTCATCCCGAAGTACGGCGGCTCGTCGTACGTCGCCGAGAACGCGGTTATCCAGTTGCGTCAGCCGAAGACCGACATCGTTGCGTTGCGCCGCGATGCCAGCGCCGACGTGGCACCGGGAGTACCAGTCCTCGACTTTCATGTCACTGGACGCCGTGTCACAGCAACGACCGACGTCGAGGGCGCGATGCTGAGGTTGCTAGCCGCGATCGTCGCGCTTGCTGGGGTGGCGTTCGTCGGCCAGGCATTGGCCAGGTCGGCGGCGACGATCGGATCGGATGCACCAACACTGCGTGCCATGGGCATGACAGGTCGGGAGCTGGTCATCGCGGCTTTGCGGCCGCATCTCGTCACAACAGCCATCGCGGTCGTCATCTCCACGCTGACCGCGATCATCGCATCCCGGTGGTTCCCGGTCGGACTGGCGGCTGGAGTCGATCCAGACCGTGGCATCCAAGTCAACGTTGCGCTGGTGGCATTGGCGGCAGTCCTTGCCGCGCTGATAACACTCGGTGTCGCCGCGCTGGGCAGTTGGAGAGCGGCGCGCCCGCCGGCGGTCCGTGCGTCGCGACAGGGCGCGTGGCTGACTCACCTGCCACTTGCCCGCCCGGTAGCCGCCCGGGTCGGCGCACGTATGGCGTTCGAAGGCGCCGGTTCGAAGCGCAAGGGCAGCGCATGGCCCGCTCTGATCGGTGCCGCCGCGGCGGTTACGGGGGTGGTCGCGATCGTCACGGTCAACCACGGCTTGACCGACGCCGTTGCCCATCCGCAGGTCGCCGGCGTGGCATGGGACGCCTCGGTCGTTCCTGTGCAGGCCGACATCTCGCTCACCGGTATCAAGTCCTCCTTGGTCGATGCCGTCGCAGAGCAGCCGGGTGTCGCTGCCGTCGGCACGATCGCCCGCTACGTCAGCCAGATCGGCGAGCTGGGCGTGCCCGTGTTCACCGTCATCGATCGAGCCGCTGGGCCCTCGGTGCACCTCGTGACGCTGTCGGGTAGAGCCCCGCAGAGCGATGACGAGATTGTGTTGGGTCCGTCGACGGCACATGACCTCGGGGTGAAGGTCGGCGACACGGTTGGCCTCACCGACGGAGGATCGGCCAAGGTGGTCGGACTGGGTCTCTTCCCGTCGGATGTGCATGCGCAGTTCGACGAGGGTGCGTGGGTTTCGCCGAAGCGGTGGAGCGGGCTCGCCGCCCAGAACTACAACCCGTCGGACAACGTGACGGTGGCGATGCTGGTGGCTGTGCGCTTCAGCGATCGCGCCAGCCTCGACACGCAGATCGGCGCACTCGCAACGGCGTTTGGTTCGACGGTGGAGTTCGTGGAGCCGGCGGAACAGCCACTGGAGCTTGCCAACCTGCACAACGTGCGGACGCTGCCGACGGTACTGGCAATCTTCCTCGCGGTGCTCGGGGCTGTCGCGGTTGGCCATGCGCTCTTCTCCTCGGTGTACCGACGCCGGCGCGACTTCGCCGTGCTGCAATCGCTGGGCGTCACCCGCGGCGGCGTGCGTGCGATGATCGCTGCGCAGGCCACGGTGGTCGGGGCTGCAGGGCTCCTGATCGGTGTACCGATCGGTCTCGTCGCCGGGCGCGCTGGGTGGCAGGCGATCACCGATCGGGTGCCGCTCACGTTCCGATCTCCGCTGACCGCTATCGCGGTGATCGTCGTCGTTCCCGTCGCGCTGATCGCCGCAAACGTGCTTGCGATAATTCCCGCTCGGCGGGCATCGAAGGCCAAGCCCGCGCTGGTACTGAGATCGGAATAGGCGGTGGTCCCGGCGCGGGGCGCACCTTCAGTCGAAGGCGTTGCCAACAATCGAATCCCACCGGTTCGTAGCGCACTTGGCAACCGCGCCTTGGTGCGTGCCGTGCTGGCGTTGTTCAACTCGACAGTTTCGGAGTGGGCGCTGTGGATCGGTGCCCTCGTCTACGCCCACGACCACGGTGGCGCGTCGGCGGCTGGCATTGTCTCGATTGCACTGGTGGTGCCGGCAGCGTGCGTTGCGCCGCTTGCCGGCTCGAGGGCCGACGGGCCGCGCCCGAACCGTCTGCTAGGCATCGTCTACGGCGTTCAAACGTTGTGCCTCATAGCCGCAGCGTGCGCAGCATTTCGAGACGCGCCTCTAGTCGTGGTGGTCGTGCCGATCGCGGCGACGACAACACTCGTGACCTTCATTCGTCCCTCGTACTCGGTTGCGATACCCGGTCTCGTTACAGCCCCCGAACAACTCACCGCTGCCAACGTCTTGATCGGCTACTTCGAGAACGCTGCCATTCTCGTCGGGCCATTGTTGGCTGCAGCGTTGCTCGAATTCGGCAGTCCAGCATTGGTCCTCGCGGCGTGTGCAGCACTGCTCGTTGCAAGCACGTTGTGCTCCATCCCGTTGGCCAAGCTCGATCCGCCGACCTCGTTCATGCTTCAGGGGTCGTCGAACGCGGCGTCGTCTCGACGAGTGTCGTTGTCGACGGTCCGGCGGCTCGCCGAGCGGCCCGGTGCAATCGCGCTCCTGTTCGTGATCGGCGGTCAGTTCATTCTCGTCGGCGGGCTCGACCTGCTGTATGTAGTCCTCGCGACGGATCAGCTCCACCTTGCCGCATCGGGGCCAGGCATGCTCAGCGCAGCGTTCGGCGTCGGTGCGATCACAGGCGGCGCGGCGTCCACCCTTCTCGTCGCCCGCCGTCGTCTGGCGCCGGTCATGATCGGCTCGATGCTCGCCGTGGTGGCTGCGCTGGTCGTTCTCGGTGTGAACGTGGTGCTCGTCGCAGCGCTGCTGTTGCTGCCGGTGATGGGCATCGGCCGTACGGTCCTCGACGTCACCGGCCGCATGCTCTTGCAACGTGCGGCACCGCAGGACGCGTTGGCTTCGGTCTTCGCAACACTCGAGGCATTGGCATTGGTCGGCACTGCGGTCGGCTCGCTGCTGGTGCAGTTCCTCATCGCTGTCTCAGGCGTACGGGCGGCGTTGTTGGGGCTCGGATGCTTGCTGGGCCTGCTGCTGCTCGCGACGGTTCGCAGGTTGCGTCACGTCGACGAGATCGCCGATGCGCCGGTCGTAGCAATCCGCCTGCTGAAGTCGGCGGCGATCTTTGCGTCGCTGCCCCCCGTCGAGATCGAGGGAGTTGCTCGGGCAGGCGACATCGAACACGTCGCAGCCGGGTCGACGATCATCAACACCGGCGAGATTGGCGATCGTTACTACGTCATCGCCGGCGGCACAGTCGACGTGTTCATGGAAGGCCGGTTCGTGCGGACGATGGGCCGTGCCGAGGGATTTGGCGAAATCGCATTGTTGGCCGATGCTCCGCGCACAGCGACCGTTGTCGCGGCGACCGACGTCGACGTCTTCGCGATCGGTCGGGTGGCCTTCCTCACGGCAGTGACCGGACACGATTCGTCGCGTCACGCTGCCTGGGGCGTTGCTCGTGGCTACGGGCATTGATCGCTGGGCCGCAAAAGTGGTGCTAGCACGAGGGCAGAGAGAGGGAGGCACGGTCGACCAGCAGTGCCTGCCGTCTTACCATGGAGCCGATGAAAGCGGTCGTCTATCGAGTACGCAGCGTGCTACGCCGGCGCGTGGCAGCGATGCTCGGTGTCACGCTGATCGTGACCGTGGTCTGCGGTGTGGTAATCGCCTTTGCGGCTGGCGCAAAACGGACATCGACTGCGCCCGACCGATACACATCCGCCTTCGGCGGCGTCGCCGATGCGCAGCTCATCCAGGACGACCGTGGGAAGCCGCTTGATCGCCAGGTCGCCGCCCTGCCCGGCGTGGAGTCGGTGGATTCGATGTCGTTCCTCTTCGGTGGGCTCGCCGACGCAAACGGCAACAATCTCGAATTTGCCCTTGAGTTCGCCGGTTCGTTTCGTCCGAGCGGCGTGCGGTTGGTAGACGGCCGGGCAGTAGATCCAGCAAACGAGCACGAGTTCGTTGCGACTCGCAACTTTGTCCGACAGACCCAGCTGAAGATCGGCGACGAGTTGAACCTCGTGACGTTGACGCCGGAGCAATCCCTCAATGGTTATGACCTCTCCGATCCACAGGGTCCGAGTCTGTCGATCACGATGGTCGGCATCGTGGACGGTGCGTCGCAACTCGACGACGGGACACCGTTGATTTTCATCTCGCCGGCCTTGCTCGGCGAGAACGTCGGGTTGTCGGAGACCTTGATGAATGTCGACCTGCGACCCGGCGTCGATCTGGCGATGCTACGCGCCGAATTGGACGCTGCTCCCGCTCTCTCGGCACTGAGCCTCGAGCCGGGCACGTTGATCAGCGAACCTGTTCGCGACGCCGTGCAGGCCCAGGCGCGTGGTCTTTGGATCCTGACGGCGGTTGCCGCCATCGCCGCGATCGCTGTGCTCGGCCAGGTGATGACGCGTCAGGTGCGGCCCCCCCAGGAAGAACGCGAGCGACTGTCGGCGATTGGTTTCACCCGATCTCAGATTCTCGCCGACGCAGTCGTTCGCGCCGCGATACCGATCACGATCGGTTCACTGCTGGGGGCGGCGGTGGCAGTCCTGGGTTCCGATCAATTTCCATTCGGGTTCGCTCGAGTCCTCGAGCCCAGCCCGGGTCTTCGTGTGGATTGGGCGGTGGCTCTCGGAGGTGCCGCTCTGTTCGTCGTTGCGCTGACGTTGTGGACCGTCGCGGCCCTGGCGATCAGCGATCGGCCAAAGCGTGCAGTGCGTCCCTCGCCACTGGTCGAGGCGCTTGCCATCCGCAGCGGCAGTGCCACAGCAGCCATCGGCTTGCGATTGGCGTTCAGCCGGCGAGCCCGCGAGCGAGGTTCGGTTCGTGGATCGATAGCGGGTGTGCTGCTCAGCGTTGCCGGGGTCGTGGCGGCGCTCACCTTTGGAGTCAGCCTCGATCGTCTTGTGCATCAACCGTTTCGATTCGGCTCCAACTATGACGCGTCCGTCGGCGACAACGGCGCCGAGACTCTGCCCGACGGCATGGTCGCCCGGCTCGACGCAAACCCCGACGTCACATCGCTGACGCTGTTCGCTGGTAGCCAGGCGCGATTCGGCGACCGAACCATCCCCATGCTGGGTCTGCAGGTCGTGCGCGGCGACGGTCATCCGATCATGCTCGAGGGTCAACTGCCGAGCAGCGATGACGAGATCGCCTTCGGGCGACTAACTGCCGCTGATGTCGGTGCGCAGATAGGGGACGACATCGAGTTGGCCGGCCCGACGCAGTCGCAGGTGTTTCGGGTGACGGGTCTGGCGGTAGTGCCGGGTCTGGGTGCGAACGACGGCCTCGGGGCGGGTGGCATCGTCACGATGGGCGGGTTGACTCGAATCGATTCCGAGGCCCTGGTCACGAGCGCTGCTGTGAACCTCCGGGTCAGCGTCGAGAAGTTCTTCTCGTCCATTCCCGAGTTCGCGGATCAGCCTCCGAACCCGGTGTACAGGCCTGCCTCGATCCGAAGCGTCGCGCGCGTCCGAGCCATCCCCTTTATCCTCGCAGCCGTGCTGGCAGCGCTCGCGCTTCTGACCGTGGGCCACGTGATGTTGACATCCATGCGCACTCGCCGCCGGGACCTCGCCATCCTTCGTTCGCTCGGCGCTGACCGTGGCTGGATCACCCGGGCCGTCCATTGGCAAGCAACGGTGCTCACAGCGCTGCCGGTCATCGTCGGGATCCCCGTTGGCATCGTTTTTGGGCGGCTCATCTTCGGGGCTTTCGCTGACAGCATGGGTGCGGTGCGTGGTGCGGCGATACCGCTGCTGACGATTGCCGTGGGCGCCGTCGCCGTCGTCGCCGTCGC
>JAENVT010000143.1 GCA_016650435.1 Ilumatobacteraceae bacterium | reverse complement strand
TCCTGATGTGCCGGAGATTTCGTGACTGGCTTCGCCAAACCACCCGAAGTGTTGGCCCACCGCACCATGCACGTGCGGAGCGGCAACACTTCCCCACTGACGGGGCTTCGGGCTGTCCGGGTCTCCAAAGCGGGTAGAATCACAATCTCTCATGCCGGTCTTCAGCGACGTCCGACACGGGCGCTCATCAACTAACACCGAAGGATCGTCATGCCTGCACCGAAGACTCGTCCAGCAACCAGCAAGCGCGCCAAAGCGGCTGCCGCTGCCGCCGAAGACCTCACTACCAGCGAGGGCGTGGCTCACGCCATCCGTACGGAATCGATCGACCTCACCCCGTCGGTGAACAAGATCATGAATGCCGGCCTGCACGAGGCAGGGGCCCTGAAGGCGATCACGCTGTTCCGCGCGTCACTCGGCGTGCCCGGCGACCCGAATCGCTATCCCGACGCGGCCATCGAGGCCGGCCGCAAAGTAAAAGAAGCAGTCGCCCGCTAGGCGATGACTGCGAGCTGCTCGACGGCTTGCACCACCACAGGATCGACTGTGACAGTGCCACCATTGATGGCCTCCGTCAGGTCGACACGCATCTCGTGTTCCCAGAACCGGTCGAGGTGGAACGCGACAGCGGCAACTGCTACTTCGTCCGGCTCGTGGGCGAACTGACGGCCGATCTGATTGGCCATGCGCACCAGCGCGCTGAGACGGTGCTCGGGGTGGTCGAGTTCGACGGTCTTGGCGGAATGGCCCGGCGTCACCTGAACAGCGGTGACTTTGTACTCGGGACAATTGGTGGCCCAGTCGCTCCACTCGGTGGTCACGACGTTGGCACCGCTGACCGGATGATGGAACGTGGTGTACACCACCCCTTGCGGCATGCGATCGCTGACCAGCGCGTGCAGTGTGGTTGCGCCCACTCGGCTGGCCAAGGTGACCTCGTCACCGTCTTTGACACCTCGTTCTTCGGCGTCGTACGGATGGATCTCGAGGACGTCCTCCGGGTGCCACACGACGTTGTCGGTGCGCCGCGTCTGGGCCCCCACGTTGTACTGGCTGAGGATGCGGCCGGTGGTCAGCAGCAGCGGGAACCGCCGGTTGGAACGTTCTTCGGTGGGCACGTACGGCGTGGCGTTGAACTTACCGAGTCCACGAACAAACGTGCCTTCATGCATGATCGGTGTGCCCAGCGGCTTGTCGGTGTTGCACGGCCACTGCACGCTGCCGACCTCGTCGAGCTTGGCGAACGAGACGCCGGCGAACGTCGGGGTGAGCAGGGCGATCTCGTCCATGATCTCGCTGGCTTGGTTGTAGTGCATCGGAGCACCAAGCGCAGCCGAGAGCTCGCAGGCCAACTCCCACTCCTGCTTGCCGCAGCGCGACCGCATGACCGGACGTACCCGGTTGATGCGCCGTTCGGCGTTGGTGAACGTGCCGTCCTTCTCCAAGAACGACGTCCCGGGGAAGAAGACGTGAGCGAGCTTGGCCGTCTCGTTGATGAACAGGTCTTGCACCACGAGTAGTTCGAGTGCGCGCAGTGCTGTCTGGACATGCACCGTGTTGGGATCGCTCTGGGCAATGTCTTCGCCCTGCACGAACAGGCCCTTGAAGTGACCGTCGATGGCCGCATCGAACATGTTGGGGATGCGCAGGCCTGGCTCGGATTGAAGGGCATGGCCCCACATCGCCTCGAACATCGAGCGCACACCGTCGTCACCGACGTGGCGATAACCCGAGAACTCGTGTGGGAACGAGCCCATGTCGCACGAGCCCTGCACGTTGTTCTGGCCGCGCAACGGGTTGACGCCAACACCATCACGGCCGAGGTTGCCGGTTGCCATGGCGAGGTTGGCCATGCCCATCACCATCGTGCTGCCTTGGCTGTGCTCGGTGACGCCGAGGCCGTAGTAGATGGCCGCGTTGCCACCGGTCGCATACAGACGAGCAGCCGCACGAAGATCGGCGGCGGGCACACCGGTGTGCACCTCGGTCTCCTCAGGGCTGTTCTCGGCGAGGGCAACGAACTCGGCCCACATCGCGAAGTTCACCGGGTCGCAGCGCTCGGCAACGAATCGATGATCGACGAGGTCCTCGGTGACGATGATGTGCGCCATCGCGTTGACGATGGCCACGTTGGTGCCCGGACGCAGCTGCAAGAAGTGGTCGGCCTCGACGTGGGCGCTCTTCACCAGGTCGATTCGACGCGGGTCGACGACGATCAGTTTTGTGCCGTCGCGCAAGCGCTTCTTCATGCGCGACGCGAACACAGGATGGGCATCGGTTGGATTGGCGCCGATCAGCAGGATGACATCGGCCTGCTCGACCGACTTGAAGTCCTGCGTACCCGCCGACGTACCGAACGCGGAGTTGAGCCCGAAGCCGGTCGGCGAATGGCACACACGCGCGCACGTGTCGACGTTGTTGTTGCCGAAGGCGGTGCGCACCATCTTCTGCAAGACGAACACTTCTTCGTTGGTGCAGCGCGACGATGTGATCCCGCCGATCGCCTGGTTGCCGTGGCGGGCTTGGATGTCGAGGAACTTTGCGGCGGTGTAGGCAATGGCTTCGTCCCATGAAACGATCTGCCACTCGTCGTCGATGTTCTCGCGGATCATCGGCTCGAGCATGCGATCACGGTGGCTGGCGTATCCCCACGCGAAGCGGCCCTTGACGCACGAGTGACCTTCGTTGGCGCCACCGTCCTTGTACGGCACCATGCGTACGACTTGCTCGCCCTGCATCTCGGCCTTGAACGTGCAGCCGACACCGCAATACGCACACGTAGTGAGGACGGTTCGGCGTGGCTGGCCGAGCTCGATGATGGTGTTCTCGGTCAGCGTCGCGGTGGGGCACACCTGCACACATGCACCGCACGACACGCATGGCGAATCGAGGAACGAACCATTCGAACCTGCCGCCACCCGCGAGCCGAAACCACGACCTTCGATGGTCAGGGCGAACGTTCCTTGCACCTCTTCGCATGCCCGAACACAGCGTGAGCAGACGATGCACTTCGCCGAGTCGAAGGTGAAGTAGGGGTTCGAAGTGTCCTTGGGGAGATCGAGGTGGTTGTCGCCGGCGTATCCGTAGCGAACGTCACGCAAGCCGACAGCGCCGGCCATGTCTTGCAGCTCGCAATCGCCGTTGGCAGCGCAGGTCAGGCAATCGAGCGGATGGTCGCTGATGTACAGCTCCATCACACCGCGGCGCAGCTTTTCCAGCTTTGGCGATTGCGTTGTGACGTGCATGCCCGTCACGGCCGGCGTGGTGCACGAAGCAGGCGTTCCCTTGCGGCCGTCGATCTCGACGAGGCACAGCCGGCACGATCCGAACGCTTCGAGACTGTCTGTCGCGCACAACTTGGGGATGTCGATGCCCGCAAGAGCAGCGGCGCGCATCACCGAGGTGCCCTCCGGCACCATGATGGTCTGATCGTCGACCGTCACCTGCACCGTGGCGGGCGCGGGCTCGCGTAGCTGGCGGTCGGGAGCCGGTGTACCGAGATCGTGATCGCCGGAGTAGCCGGAGTCGGCGACGCCGGTGAGAACGGAAAGGCTGAGCGTCATACGGTCGCTCCTATCGCGGGGGTGAAATCGTCGGTGAAATGAGTGAGGGCGCTGCGAACGGGCAGCGGGGTGAGGCCGCCCATCGCGCACAGCGAGCCGTCGACCATCACCTCGCACAGATCGGCCAGGACCGCGATGTTGGCGTTGCGACCATCGTCGCCGCCGTCGCCGGAGACGATCTTGTCGATCAGCTCCATCCCGCGGGTGCTGCCGATCCGGCACGGGGTGCACTTGCCGCACGATTCGACGGCGCAGAACTCCATCGCAAAGCGGGCTTGCGCAGCCATGTCGACAGTTTCGTCGAAGACCACAATTCCACCATGACCCAAGAGTGCGTCGGCCGCCGCAAATGCCTCGTAATCCATCGGCAGGTCGAAGCGATCGCTCGGCAGGTACGAGCCCAACGGCCCGCCCACCTGAATGGCGCGGATCGGCCGACCGCTGTCGCTTCCACCGCCGAGGTCGTTGACCAATTCGCCGAGGGTGATGCCGAACGCGGTCTCGACAATGCCGCCGCGGGCGATGTTGCCAGCGAGCTGGAAGACCTGCGTGCCGCGGCTTCGACCGGTGCCCAGTGCGGCGTAGGCCGCGGCACCATCGGCAAGGATGGCAGGGATGGTGGCGAGGCTGAGAACGTTGTTCACGACGGTCGGTTTGCCGAAGAGGCCCTCTAGGGCTGGCAGCGGCGGCTTGGCGCGCACCACGCCACGCTTGCCTTCGAGACTCTCCAGCATCGCGGTCTCTTCGCCGCAGATGTACGCACCGGCTCCAACGCGAACGTGCACACGGAAAGCGAACCCGCTGCCCAGCACATCGTCGCCGAGCCATCCGCCGGACTCAGCCACCGTGATGGCGGCGCGCAGCGCCTCGATCGCATCGGGGTATTCGCTGCGGACATAGATGTAGCCATCGCCGGCACCCACCGCCCAGCCGGCAATCGTCATGCCTTCGAGCAACATGAACGGATCGCCTTCCATCAGCATCCGGTCGGCGAACGTGCCGCTGTCACCCTCGTCGGCGTTGCAGGTGATGTACTTGGTCGCGCCGGGGGCGTCGAGAACGGTGCGCCATTTGATGCCGGTCGGAAATGCCGCGCCACCACGACCGCGCAGGCCGCTTTCGGTGACTTCGGTGACCACGTCGCTCCGCTGCATGCCGAGCGCACGGCGCAGACCGACGAGCCCCCCATGCGCGACGTAGTCGTCGAGCGATCGGGGGTCGACCACGCCGACCCGTTGGAACGTGATGCGCTGTTGACGAGCCATCCACGGCAGCTGCTCGGTGAGGCCGAGTCGCAGCGCATGATTGCCCCCCGCCAGCACACCGCCATCGATCAACCCGGCGACGTCAGCCACATCGACGGGACCGTAGGCGACGCGTCCGTCGCCGGTGTCGACTTCGATCATCGGTTCCAGCCACAACATGCCGCGCGATCCATTGCGTACGACCCGAATCCCGGGCTGCGCAGCGAACGCCGCGGCAACCTGATCTGCGCCGACGGCTCTCGCCGCGGCATCGCGTGGCACATAGACCACCGTGCCTTCGGCGCTCGCTGTTGACGGCGCCGGCGTTGCGGTGTCATGGGCCTGACGGATGATCGTCTCGATCGAGTCGAGATCGACGTGGGCATGCAGGCGGCCATCGACCGCCACAGAGGGTCCGAGCGCGCAATTACCGAGACAGAAAACTTCGTCTACTTCGACCGCTGCGCCTGCTGCCAGCTCGACGGCTTTGGCGTGCAGACCGTTGGCGCCGCGGGCCTGACAGGCTTCGGCGCGACACACCTGCACGATGGGACCGACCGGCGCAGTGGTGCGGAAATCCTTGTAGAAACTGATGACTCCGTGCACTTCGGCGACCGAGAGATTGAAGACATCTGCGAGCAGCGGAATGCATTCGCGATCGATGTAACCGAGGTGATGTTGGATGGCGTGAAGCGCCGGCATGAGCCCGCCGGGCCATTGACCGAACGGTCGTACGAGCGCGTCCAGTTCGCCCTGGGTCGCAACGACATCCACGGTCCCCGATCGTACGGCATAAACGGCACGATCGAACCGCGAATGGTGCCCGAAATCGCCAAGAACCCCACTTCAGCCGTGCTGCAGGTATTGCAGCACGGCCAGTACACGGCGATGTTCGGTGTCGGAAGTGGCCAGTCCGAGCTTGGAGAAGATCGAGGAGATGTGCTTCTCGACGGCGCCGTCGGATACGACGAGATGCCTGGCGATGCCGACGTTCGACCGGCCCTCTGCCATCAGCCCAAGAACCTCGCGCTCGCGCGGCGTCAGATTGTCGAACGGACCCCGCCGCCGGCGAGCCAGGAGTTGGGCGACGACTTCGGGGTCGAGCACGGTTCCGCCAGCTGCAACCCGCTGGCAGGCGTCGACGAAGTCGCCGACATCGGCGACACGTTCCTTCAACAGATAGCCGATGCCTTGACTGTCGCTGGCCAGCAGCTCAGTTGCATACCGTTCCTCGACGTACTGCGAAAGCACCAGGATTGGCTGCGACGGCGCGGCATTGCGCAACGCAACAGCAGCGCGAATCCCCTCGTCGGTGAATGTTGGGGGCAGGCGAACGTCGAGCACGACCAGATCGGGGCGAAGTTCGGCAACGGAAACGAGCAGCGAACCGGCGTCGACCAACTGACCGACGACGTCGTGGCCGCTCTCGTTCAACAAGCGGGCGATGCCCTCGCGCAGCAATACCGAGTCCTCGACGATGACGATCCTCATCGTCTCGATCTTCTCATGATGCCGTCGTGTCGGGCGGGGGCCAGAAGCTGCCGCTCGGCAGTGGAAGCTCGGCAAGCACCGTCGTCGGTCCACCAACCGGGCTGGCGACGCGCAGGCGGCCCTCGTTTGCAGCCACGCGCGATGCCAGGCCGGCGAGCCCTCCGCCGTGCTCCACGCTGGCACCGCCGCGGCCGTCGTCGCGGATCTCGACGCGCAACATCCCGGCGACGATGCTGCCGTCGATGTGCACGACCGATGCGCCACTGTGCTTCGCCGCGTTTGTCAGCGCTTCGGCGATGACGAAATAGGCGGTGGATTCAACGGTCGCCGGCGGCCGCGTCGGCAGCGAGATGTGGACCTCGACCGAAATGGGGCTGCGCGCCGCGAGAGCCGAGACCGCAGCATCGAGCCCTCGGTCCGTCAGCACTGCGGGGTGAATGCCGCGCACGAGATTTCGCAGATCTGCGACGGCTCGTTTCGAGTCATCGTGGGCCCGCTCGACCAACGCCAAGACCGCGGGATCGGCGTCGTCGCCACTCTCCAATTTCTGTCGAGCCATGCCGAGGTCCATCGCCAGCGTGACGAGTTGGGCTTGCACACCATCGTGCAGATCACGTTCGATGCGTCGCCGTTCCGTCTCGGCGATATCGACAGAGGCGTCGCGGCTGACGGTGAGCGTTTCGACGCGCTGGCGCAGTTCGGCTGTCGGCGATCCGCCGAGCAGACCCTTGATCAAGCCGCCGTCCATCGCCGCAAGGCCGCGGATGACACGCGGTGCGGCGATCAGCATCAGCACACCGACGACGAACGTGCCGGAGATGTAGCCAGCCTTCAGCCAACCGTGGAGCACGTGGTTGTCGCCGAAGTTCGTCGGCACCGCCCATCCCCAGACTGGGTAAGTGGTCCCGGCCAGCGCGATGGCCCACATGGTGACGACGATTGTGAAGTTCATGATCCCGAGTGGCAGCATCAGCATTCCGTAGCCGAGGCCTTTCCAGCCAACGGGATCTGTCAGGAACGAGCGCAAGCCGGCCCAGGTCCCCTCCGGCCGCACGCGGGCCGGAGGAGAGGTGACCTGGATGCCGAGCAACGCCTCGGCGCGGGTTCGCTCGACGATGCCGATCAGACGTCCGGCAAACACCGTGGCCGCCAGGACCGCCAGTCCGACCAGGGCGACGACAACGAGTCCTACACCAACAGACAGGCCGACGATGGCGATGACGAACCAGGCGATGCCGAGGGGCATGTCGAGCAGCAGGTGCAACGATGCCGACCACGTGCGGGCCTTGGCGAGGGGAGCGAAGATTCGTTTCATCTCAGCCGTGCCCGACATTGACGGAAGGCAGAGCTCGCTGCAGGCGACGTGGCAGCCACCAGTTCCACCGGCCGAGCAACTCCATCGTCGCCGGGACCATCACCAATCGGACGATGGTTGCGTCGATGAAGACTGCTGCGGCCAAGCCGAATCCGATCAATTTGATCGATCGCAGATCGGCGACCATGAAGCTGGCGAACACACACACCATGATCGCAGCCGCAGCAGTGATCACTCGCGCTGTGGTCGACAGGCCGTCGAGTACCGCTGCGTGGTTGTCGCGGGTTTCGTCGTATCGCTCCTTGACGGCCGACAGCAAGAACACCTCGTAATCCATCGACAGGCCGAAGACAATTGCGAACAACATCATTGGCGCCCATGGCTCGATCGGGGCTGGTTCGATGTTCAGCACAGAGGCGAACCATCCCCACTGGAACACGGCGACCATTGCCCCATAGGCGGCGCCGATCGACACGAGGTTCAAGACAACGGCCTTCAACGGCACCAGCAGGCTGCGAAACACGGCCAGCAGCAACAGGAAGCTGACCAGAAGCACGGCACCGATGAACAGTGGCAGGCGCTGGGCCATGAAGGCCGCGAAGTCGATGCCCGACGCCGTCTGGCCACCGACGTGCGCGGTGTTCGGCAGTTCGTTGCGCAGCTGACGGACGAGATGTTCGGTTGCCTCCGATTGTGGCGATGTCGTCGGGTAGGCGGTGATGACGCTGATAGCACCATCGGGGCTCGGCTGGGGCTCGGCGACGAACGCAACGCCATCGGTATCCCGCACGGTGCTGACGATGGCATCGACGTTCTTGTTGTCTTCGACGACGATCAACAGCGGGCCGTTGAACCCGGGCCCGAAACCGTCGGCGAGTTGGTCGTAGGCAACCCGAGTCGTCGAACCACTTGGATCGTTGCCACGATCGGAAACAGCAAGACGCATGGCGAAGACGGGCAGACCGGCGAGCAGCAACACTGCGCCACCGGCAACGACCGCGGTCACTGGGCGGTGTTGGATGACGCGCGCCCAGCGGCGGCCGAGGTTCTCGCGGTTCGTTGTACGATGACCACGGCGATGGATGCTCAGTCGGTCGATGCGACGACCGATCACCGCCAAGAGCGCCGGCACCAGGGTGATCGCTGCGGCGACGGCGATGGCCACGGTCAACGAGCTGGCAACGGCGAAGCCCTTCAAGAAGTCCATGCCGATCAGCAACAGACCGAGCAACGACACGACCACCGTGCCGCCGGCGAAGACGATCGCCCGTCCACTGGTGCGAACTGCGGTGGCAATTGCATCGTTCACATCGCGTCCCGAGGCGAGCTCCGCTCGGTAGCGGGTGACCATGAAGAGCGCGTAGTCGATCCCGACCCCGAGTCCGATCATCGCCGCGACGGTCGACGTGAAGTCCGCTGTCGGCAACAACGCTGACACGACAGGAATCGCGCTCAGCGACAAACCGATGCCGATCAGCGCGCTGACGATCGGCAGACCCATGGCGACGACGGAGCCGAACGCGATCAGCAAGATGACCACGGCTGCTGCCAAGCCGATTCCCTCGGTCGCGGGCACGTCACCATTCATGAACGGCTCTCCGCCGAGGGCGATGTGCAGGTCGTTGGACTGATGTGCTGCCGCGATCTTCTCCATGGCCGCCGCCGTGTCCTCCATCGTTGGTGGGCCTGTCCTCATGAAGGAAACGGCCGCGAAGGAGATGCCTCCTGGACCAACCTGTTCTGGATGATCGAGTGGGCTGTCGACGTGGTCGACTCGCGGTAGGGCTCGAATCTCCTCGACAACAGCGGCCGTTGAGGAAAGGTCATTGGTCGTGAAAACGACGGCGGTGGTGAGGTCCGATACCGATGGCATGTGCGCCTCGGCGAGGTCGTAGGCACGCTGCGAGTCACTGCCGTCGAGACGGTCGTTGATATCGACGCTGGACTTGATCATTCCGCCGAGAGTGACTACGCCGATCAATGCGGCGAGCCAGACGACGATGGTGCGGTAGCGGTGGTTTACGGATGCGGAGGCGAGTCGTTCAATCATGCCGATCACTGTGCGGGACAGTGGCGATTGGCGGAATCCGGCGTCCCGGCGTCTGTGCCCGGGGGTTATCCCCACCTACCATGTGCCGCGTGACCGGCACTCTCGTGATCCTCCGCCACGGCGAAAGTACGTGGAACCAGCTCAACTTGTTCACCGGCTGGCACGACGTGCCGCTGAACGAGAAAGGCCTGGCCGAGGGTGCTGCCGCGGGGAAGACGATGGCTGATGCCGGGTTGCGCTTCGACGTTTCGCACACCTCGGTGCTGACCCGCGCCGTGGTGACCAACCACCTGGCACTGGACGTGATGGGCCAGGTCTGGCTGCCTGTTCAACGCCATTGGAGGCTCAACGAGCGTCACTACGGCGCGCTGCAAGGGCTCGACAAAAAGGAGACGACGGAGCGTCACGGTGCCGAGCAAACCAAGTTGTGGCGACGCAGTTACGACGTGCCGCCGCCGCCCGTCGACTCCAACAGCCCCGAGCATCCGATCAATGATCTGCGCTACCGACTGCTACCGCCAGACGTGCTGCCCGGCACAGAATGTCTGAAGGACGTGGTCGCCCGCGTGCTGCCCTATTGGCACGATGTCGTCGCGCCGCAGTTGCTCGCCGGGCAGAACGTGTTGATCACCGCGCACGGCAACTCGCTCCGCGCGTTGGTCATGCATCTCGAGGATGTATCGACCGCAGACATCGCCGAGCTCAACATCCCCACAGGAGCGCCGCGTCAATACGAGTTCGACTCGAGCCTGAGCGTGACGTCCGCGGCATACCTCGGCGACCCGGACGAAGTAGCCGCCGCGGCCGCGAAGGTCGCCGCCCAAGCCGGAGGCTGATCGCCCGTCGCGCAGCTCCGTACGAGTGGCTCGCGCTGGATGTCTACACTCTGCCGCTATGGCTAGCAAAAAGGCGTACCTCGACCATCTTCGTAAGGTTTCGTTGTTCTCTGCGTGTTCGCAGAAGGACCTCGAAAAGATCGCCAAGGCCGGCGACGAAGTCATCATGCCCGCGGGCTCTCTGATCGTCGATCAGGGACAGACAGGCCGCGAAGCATTCGTCGTGCTCGAAGGCTCGGTGATGGTCAAGCGCAACGGCAAGAAGGTCGCCTCGCTCGGCCCGGGCACCGTCGTCGGCGAGCTCTCGTTGCTCGACCACGGACCTCGCACAGCGACGGTGATCTGCGAATCCGATTGCACGCTGTTGCTGCTCAGCCAGCGGCACTTCATGGCGGTGCTCGATGACGTGCCGTCGATGGCCCACAAGCTCCTGGCCTCTCTCGCCGGTCGAATTCGCGATCTCGACCGCCAGTACTACGGCTGAGGTTCCGCCCACCGCCTAGCCATCTGTCAGCGATGTCGCGCGACATCAACTGTCAGCGATGTCCCGCGACAACACAAAGCCGCGGATCGTCAGCGCGCTCACGCAGAAGCAGCGGAAAGGTCGAACCGCACCCGCGTTCGGTCTCTCCCGCCTACGTTTCAGTTGCTCGGGATCGTCAGCGATGATTTGCGCCAGACGTTCGGGATCTGGGCGCCACGCTCCAAGGCGCTCACTGGAGTTCGGGGCATCGTGGCGCCCAGATCTCCCGAAACATTCTGGATACGACTTACCTACCGCGAAGTGTTGTCGCTCCGCGCGGACGTGGTGCCGTGGGACAACACTTCGGTTCGATTGCGCTGCGGGCCACGCGCGCTCGGGACTCTGCGCGAGCGGACAAAGCCGCGGATCGTCTGCGCGCTCACGCAGAAGCAGCGGAAGGTTGCTCGCGGCGGTTGATGACGGCTCGAAGATCTGCGATCAACGTCAGCATCATCAGCAACGCTGCCCCACCGGCTGCCACGGCCACTCGCCATAGCCACACTTGTTGGCCGACACGCGAGGCACTTGACTTCACCGAGGCGATTGAGTGGTCGAGCTGATCTGGTATCGCCTGCAACGCAGCGACGGTCTTGTCGAGCACCGGTCCCGATTCTTGGATCGATCCCGACGCCTCGGCGAGATCGATCTCCACCTCTGAAATGGTGGCTTCCGCGGTTTTCAAACTCGCTGTGAGATTGTCCACGCTTTTGATGAACGAGGCGACGTCAAGGAGGCCGCGCACGCTCTGGCTGACTTGCCGGGTCGCGACCAACGCGTCGCTGGTCTTTCCAAGACCTTCACCGATCACTCCTACCAACCGCTGCAACTCGGTGGCCGATGCTGCCGTGTCGGCAGCCAGGTCACGCGCCGAGGACAGCGCCTGCTCCGTCCGGGCCAGGCCACGCTGTGTGGCTGACGCAAGCCGACCGATAGCAATCCACCCGGCCACCACAGAGCCGACGACTAAAACGCCGGCCACCCACATCATCAGTTTCGACCGGATCATCGCCGCCCATTGTTGCCCCTCGCGGAGCCGGTGGGCGGCGATGCCCGGACTGCTATTCAGCTATCGGTCGAGGTGTCAGTCGACAAGTGAGTAGTGGTGCTCCAGCTCGCGGCGTAACACGGGTGTCACGACGTGATTCCGGTGGACCTTCGGAGCGTTCAGCACGTCGTCCTTGTCGTACGGCACTACTACGGCACCGCCGGTATCGAGATACACGGGAGGCGAGAGGGGGATGTAGTGCTTGGCGTGCAAGCCGCCTGGCGACACCACGCCCCACGTGGGCTCCTCGGAAACTTCGTCGTAGACCACGTCCGTGATCGTGCCGACCTCAGTACCGTGCCGGTCAATAACCGGATGCCCGCTGTATTGCCTGAGTTCGTCGTTCATCTGTCCTCCTCGCGGGTCACTTCGCCCGCAGATTGATGTCCGACCGCTATGTCCCTAAAAGGGTACCCGCGACCCATCATTCCTAAACTGCTGCGGCGTGCAACTAGGGTCTGACCTGGCATGACAACGCACTCGGACCCCTCCCCACCTGTCGCAGAAAACGGGCGCAAACGATTCAAGCCTCATCAGCTGGTCATCGGCATCGGATGCTTCATGGGGCTCTTCACACTGGTGTCGGGCATCTTGCCGCAGATCACGAATTGGCACGACGACGAGTCGCCGTCACGTGAAGTGTTCGGCGGCATCCCCGGTGCGTTGCAGGTCGCGTTCTACACGGTCATTCCGGTGATGTTGGTGTGGGGTGCCATCGTGTTTGCCGACCGCGTGCGCAACTGGGAGCGCGGTGCGCCCGATCGCCGACGAACCACGACAAAGAACATCAAGCGGCGCCTCGCCGACTTCCGGGCCGGTGTGTACATGCGCACCTTGCTGCGCGATTCGGCGGCCGGGCTGATGCACTCGATGATCTACTTCGGGTTCCTCGCACTGCTCGGTGTAACCACGGTGCTCGAGGTTGATCACCAGATGCCGGAAAGCGCCAAGTTTCTGCACGGCAAGACCTATCTCGCCTATTCATTGTTCGGCGATCTCGCCGGAGTGGTGTTCATGGTCGGCATCGTCTGGGCGATCGTGCGT
>JAENVT010000142.1 GCA_016650435.1 Ilumatobacteraceae bacterium | reverse complement strand
TGGCCTATCCCAACCGGGCGGAGTGGACAAAGGTTGCCGAGGACTCGTTGATCGAGATCGCCAGGCTCGAAGATCTCACACGCGATCTGCGCATCCTCACTCGCTCGCGTTCGATGCAGGCTTCGGCAGCAGTTCCGATCGAACTGTCCGAACTCGTCGCCGCCGAGGTCGCCCTGCGCAGACCGGACCGTGGCATTGGCTACCAGACGATGTTGTCTCGAGCACAGATAGCCGCCGACCCCGACGCAATAGTGCGCGTCGTGCGCAACCTTTTCGACAATGCCGAGCGACACGCAGCTAGCACGATTCGGGTCGAGGTGGTGAGTGATCAACTGAGTGATCCACACGGGGTGACCATGTCCGTCGCCAACGACGGACCACCGATTCCGGCAGATGATCGCGAACGAATCTTCGAACCGTTCATGAGGCTCGACGAAGCACGCTCGCTCGACATCGGCGGCAGCGGGCTTGGCTTGGCGATCGCCCGATCGATCATGTCCGCGCTCGGCGGCTCGATCGTTGTCGTTGCGGTTGAGTCCGGCGCCGAGTTCAGGGCCTGGTTCCCCGCTCGGACCGCTCCAAGCGCGTCAACGTGAACTTCGGGGTACTTGCCCTCGTCGTCGCCGCGGGTCTTGTTGGACCGCTGCTCGCCTCGATGCATCGCCTCGGTCCGCCGGTGATCGTTGGCGAGATCGCCGCAGGTGTTGCGATCGGCAAAACTGGATTCGGCTGGATCGATCCCAGTGACACGCTCCTGACGGGGTTGGCTGCAATCGGCTTCGCCCTGGTGATGTTCATCGTCGGGACGCACCTTCCCGTACGCGATCGCCAGCTCCGCCCGGCGCTTGCTGCGGGTGCCGCAATTGCCGCCACGGTCGGACTGATCGCGATATGCGCGGGGGAACTGCTTGGCGATGTGGTCGGGCTCGATCGTCCTGCGCTTCTCGCGGTACTGATGGCAACCAGTTCTGGTGCAGTCGCCCTACCGCTGCTGCAGAGTGTCGGCAGGTCCGATCGCAATGTTCTGGTGACGACCGCGTGGATCGCGATCGCCGATGTGGCAACCGTCAACGCACTGCCGCTTGTCCTCGCCACAGGACGGTTGTGGCGCCTCGTCCTTGGCGGAGTTCTCGTCGTGATCGCCGGCGCCGTTCTGCTGGCGCTGGCGAAAGAGGCACGCGGCCGACGGTTCGTGCAGCGGCTGCGAGCGTTGTCGCGTGACCGTGGGTGGGGCCTCGATCTGCGGGTCTCGTTGCTCGCCCTGTTCACGTGTGCCTGGCTGGCAAATCGGTTCGGCACGTCGATTCTGATCGCTGGATTCGCTGTCGGCAGCGTGGTCGCGTTTCTCGGCGAACCACGCCGCGTCGCCCTGCAGCTGATAGGCATCGGCGAGGGCTTTGCGATTCCTCTGTTCTTCGTGCACCTCGGTGCGCAGATCGATGTTCGAGCACTGCTCAACACCCCAAAGGCTCTCGTCTTGGCGGGCGTGCTTGCCTCCGTGGCGATCGTCGTCCACGTCGTGGCAGCGCTCGTGTGGCGGCTGCCTGTCGCAATGGGACTCGTGGCCTCGGCACAACTCGGAGTGCCCGCCGCAGTGGTCTCGATCGGTCTTGCCACGAACCAACTCACCGCCGCACAGGGTGCGGCGGTGATGGCGGCGGCGCTAGTGACGTTGGCAGCTTGCGCGACCGGCGGGGCCTTGCTCGGCCCAGGGAGAAGACCCTTGACTGATGCAAGCGCGCCGATTACATCGCTGTGAGGGTCAGGCAGCGTGGGTCGACAGCGTGGCGTCGATGTCGATCGTCTTGCCGCTGCGGAACACCTTCAGATGCACCACGTGGCCGGTTCCGGTCGTGCCGATGACGTCGCCGAGTGTCGTGTTGTCGTTGGTCGCGGTGCCATTGATCGAGACGATCACGTCGCCGGGCTGGACACCGGCAGCCGAAGCCGCGGAATTGCCGGCGACGTCGACGACAAGCAGACCGTGGTCGATGGCGAGACCGCTTTGGGCTGCGACTGTCGGGTCGACGACGGTCGTCGACACGCCGAGATACGCCTTGGTGATGGTCTTGCCCTGTTGTAGCTGTTCGACGATCGGCCGTGCGGTGTCGATCGCGATCGCGAAGCCGATGTTCTGGGCGTCTTGCGAGCCGGCTGAGTTGATGCCGACGACTTCGCCGTCGAGCGTCAACAGCGGCCCGCCCGAGTTGCCTGGGTTGATGGCCGCGTCGGTCTGCACGAGATGACTGAGGTGTTCACCCTCCGAGGTGTCGATCGTCCGGTTCAGGGCCGAGACGATCCCCTCCGTAGCAGTCGGACCGCCTGTGAGATCTAGTGCGTTGCCGATGGCCACGACCGGTTCGCCGATGCGTAGATCAGCGGACTTGCCGAGCGGCAGCGCAGTAAGTCCGGCCTTGTCGACCTTGACAACAGCGAGGTCGTCGGTGCGATCCACGCCGAGGACAGTTGCAGCAGCGGTCGAGCCATCAGAGAACTTGACATCGATCTTCGTGGCATCGGCCACGACGTGTGCGTTGGTGGCGATTTGACCGTCGCTGCTGATGACGAATCCGGTTCCCGCGGCGTGAGCGCCGTTCAACTCGACGCTGATGCTGACAACTCCTGGCAGTGCTTTGCTGATCAACGCGGATACATCTGTCTTGTCGGGCGACGATGGAGCGACTGATGCGTTGTTGAATCCACCGCCAGACGTCGACGATGTCGATGACGCCGGTGCAGAGGCCACGGTTGGTTGTGAGTTCCTGCCGGCTACCGCGCCTCCGACTGTTCCTCCGGCAATCGTCAAAGCTGCGATAGCGGCGAGTGCCAAGCGGCGCCGGCTGGATCGGACACGCACCGCTTCGCGTGTCGGGGGATCGATGTGGGAAACGGGGGGTGAGCCCGCAGGAGCCGGCCATGCCGGCTGCTCGTCGCCGACGCTCGGATCGTGGTGGCTGAACATGTCTGAACTTCCTTCTTCTGGTGGGACATGCTCATATTGACGACGCGCGGTTGATGAGGCCCTGAAGCAAGCTGAAGCGTTCTTCAGGTGTCCCTAGGAGCGGATGTCTTTACGGTTGAACCACATGACCGCGACGGCTCCAATCACAACGAGATACGCGAGTTGCACGACAATGCCGATCGCCATCTCGCGCGAGTAGGTGTTGTCGGTGAACATCGTTTCCCACGCATCGAAGTAGTGGGTCGGGAAGGCGTATCGAACTTGGCCGAGTTGGCTGATGCTGTCGAGGATCTCCGAGACGATGTAGATGCCGACGGTCGCGCCGATCGCGCTGGCCGCGGTATCGGTGAGTGTGGAGAACAGCGTTCCCACCGCGAGCAATGCACTGAACCCGAACGCGACGTATCCGGTGGCGATGAGGGCACGCAACGCCAGCGCGCCGGTGCTGAGATGGGTGCCGCCGAGTAGCCCGCCGACACCAGGCACGGTCACGTCGTGGGCTCCGAACAGCAGCAACCCGGATACGAGGGCGGCGAGTGCGACAAGGATCGTTGCCGCCCAGATCAGCGTTCCGGCGACGAATGCTTTGGCAAGCACAAGGCGTACCCGAGAGACCGGCCGCATGAGCAGGTACCGAAGATTGCCCCAGCTGGCATCGCTTGCGACGGAGTCACCGGCGAACGTTCCGGCGATGATGATCAGCAACAAGCCGCTGGTTGCGCTGAGCACGGCAGCGGGCACCAAGAGTCCGCTCTGCGACGCCAGACGGAATAGACCATCTCCGCCGTCGCCGCGCCGGGGGCGATCGCTACGTGCGTTGATGGCGACCACGATCAAGGATGGCAACCCGATCAGTAACAGAGCAACGACCAACGTGCGGGTGCGGAACGCGGCTTTGGTGAACTCGGTGCGGATGAGGGCGATCATGACGGCACCGCCATTTCGCTGTGCAGCGCGTCGTGGTCTCGAGCGGTGTCGCCGACCGCGAGTAGATCGAGGAAGGCGTCTTCGAGGCGCTGCGTCGGCATCAGCGTTTCCAGTCGTAGTCCTGCGGCGAACAATGCGGCGGCGATGTCGGACCGTCGACCTTCGCGCAGCACCATCACCAATCCGTCGCCTTGTGGCTGCACGTTGGAGACGCCGTGCAACTGTGACAGCACCGTTTGCGCGGCGGCGCGATCGTCGACCTCGAGGTACAGCGACTTTGTCGTGCCGACTAGGTCGCTGACAGTTCCACTGGTCACGAGGCGGCCGTGGTTCATGACCAGGGCGTGACTGCATACTTGCTCGACCTCGCTGAGGTGATGGCTCGACAACAGAACCGTCGCACCCTGCTCGGTGAGCCGGCCGATCAGCTCACGAATCTCGCGGATCTCCCCAGGATCCAAACCGTTGGTCGGCTCGTCGAGGATCAACAGCTCCGGTCGGCCGAGCAGCAGCCGCGCAAAGCCGAGTCGTTGCTTCATGCCTTGCGAATAGGTCTTGACCTTGCGATGGATGGCATCGTCAAGCCCGGCGATGGCGAGCGCGCCGTCGAGGTCGGCGTCGACCATTCGCGCACCACCTGCGGTCCACCACAACTGCAGGTTGCGCATCCCCGAGAGGTGTGGCACGAAGGCGGCCTGTTCGACGAGAGCCCCGACCCGGAAGAGTTCTGCGCAACCGGGCGTGACCGTGGTTCCGAACAGTCGCGTGACGCCGCTAGTGGGCCGTTCGAGTCCAGTGATCATGCGCAACGTTGTGGACTTACCTGCCCCGTTCGGGCCAAGCAGTCCGTACACCTGACCACGCTCGACCTTGAACGAGAAATCGTCGACGGCGTTGACCTCGCCGAAACTCTTCGAAACGCCTTCGACCTCAACGATGACATCACTCATCGACACCTGCTTTCGTCGGAGCATGTCGACCAGGTCGGCAGCCTCGCGGCCAGCGACCGCGTTGGCAGCATATGAGGAGTTGTGCGCCGATGGTCGTCGCGCCATGGTCGGTCGAATAGCGTCCGATTCGAATGAGTGACGGGTTGGCGAAAGTACTGGCAGAGGGCGTGCGCCAACGCGGCGCCGATGTGGTGTTCGGGTTTCCCGGCGGCGGACCGAACCTCGAGGTGGTCGGCGCTGCAGTTGAAGCCGGTCTTCGATTCGTGCTCACCCACGGCGAGACGACCGCATGCATGATGGCCGCCACGTACGGGCTGCTGACGGGACGGCCGGGGCTGGCCATCGCTACCCGCGGCCCCGGCGCGGCATGCGCTGTGAACGGCGCGGCGCAGGCCACGCTCGATCGCTTCCCCTTGCTGATCGTCACCGATTGCGTGCCGAGCGCTGATCGCGACTTGTTCGGCCATCAACGATTCGATCAGCAGCAGATGCTCTCCCCGGTCACCAAGTTCAGTGGCCGGTTGTCGAACTCTGCCACCGCCGCCGACGCCGTGCGAACCGCGCTCGACCTCGCCGCGGCGCGACCGGCGGGGGCAGTGCACATGGACTACGACCCGAGCGGGCACGAGATCGCGGCACCCGAGCCAACCACGCCGACGTCGACGAGCGACGACGTCGTGGCGCAGGCCGCGGCGATGATCCGTGCCGCGGACAAACCTGTCGTGATCGTCGGGCTCGAGGCGCAATCGTCGTCGCCGGCGGTGCTGGCCGCAGTCGAACGACTCGAATGCCCGGTGTTGACGACCTATCAGGCTCTCGGTGTGATTCCCGAAGGCCATCCTCAGCAGGCCGGGCTGTTCACCAGCGGCGTGATCGAGGCGCCGGTGCTGCGCGAAGCGGACCTCATCCTGGCAATCGGTTTTGATCAGGTCGAGCCGATGCCGTTTCGATGGCGATACGACGTACCGGTGGTTTCGGTTTCCGAGGTCACTGCGTGCGCAACGCTGGTGCCTATTTCCGTCGAGGTCGTCGGCTCGCTCGCAAGCATGCTCGAGCGAGTCGTCGTGCAGGCCTGCTCGGGATGGAAACCCGACGCGGGTGCCGCCGCTCTCGCGGTCGCCCGCGCCACGCTGCGTGCCACGAGCACCGGCAACTTCGGCCCGCTCGAACTTGCAGCGGAAGTGGTTTCCGCAGCACCATCGCAGACGATCGCGACCGTCGACGCCGGTGCACACTTTCTGGCGATCATGCCGTTCTGGCCGGCCGCTGCGCCTTTGCAGTTGCTGATCTCGAACGGGTTGGCGACCATGGGTTTCGCTCTGCCGGCCGCCATCGCTGCGGCGTTGGCGCGGCCCGGACAGCCGGTCGTTTGCATGGTGGGTGACGGCGGTCTGGCGATGACCCTCGCCGAACTCGAGACACTTGCCCGTTTGAAGTTGCCGGTGACTGTGGTCGTGTTCGACGACGCCGCGCTGAGCCTGATCGAGATCAAGCAGAAGCCGGGCCAAGGTGGCTCCGCAGCGGTGCGATTCGCGCCCGTCGACTACGCCCAGGTCGCGGCGGCGATGGGCCTCGATGCGGTGGTCGTGGCAACGGCGGCGGAAGCCCGCGCCGCGCTGGCAGGTGGCTGGGATCGACCCCGTCTCATCGACGCGAGGATCGCCCCATCGACGTACTTGCCGCTGATTGCCGCCACCCGCGGCTGATTTCAACCGAGCACGTCGAGTGCGAGCGCGAAACAGTCGATGCATATACTCGCTGGCGGGCGTACAAGTGATGGGGAATGACCGTGAGCATCAAGGTTGCCAAGTTTCGCGACGTATCCGCCGGGACCCAGCCGGGCCAATTTGCAGTCGGTGATCGCACCACGATCGACTCGCTCACCGATCTGGATCCGTCATTCAAGAAGTTGATGGACGAGCCCGTTACACAGGTGCTCGGCATCGTCGGCCCTGGCGGCCGAGCCAATCTCACGCCGATGTGGTTCGACTACGAGGGCGACACCATCCTGATCAACTGTGCTGCCCACCGCACCAAGACGGGATGGATTCGCAAGAGCCCGCGGCTGACCAGCCTCTTGGTGAATCCGGCAAACCCGTATCACTGGCTGAGCATCAAGCACACCGTGTCGCGCGAGGTAAGCGAAGACGATCCGGTCGAGGGTCCGCGCGTCACCGAGCACCTCGACAAGATCTGGACGAAGTACACGCAACAGCCGGGTCCATACGGCTTGCGTGATCCGTCGATCGACGAGCGCCGGGTGCTGTTCGAGTGCACGGTCGATCAGATCGCAACATTCGGTCAG
>JAENVT010000141.1 GCA_016650435.1 Ilumatobacteraceae bacterium | reverse complement strand
GGTCGGCGAGGAATTGCACCCGCTGCAACAAGCTCTGCTCGACGAGGGCGGGGTGCAGTGTGGCTTCTGCACACCGGGCATGATCATGTCGGCCACAGCGCTGCTCAGTCGCAACGCCTCGCCGACCGAAGAGGAAGTACGTATCGGTCTTTCGGGCAACCTGTGCCGTTGCACCGGTTATGTCAAGATCCTTGCCGCGGTGCAACGCGCTGCGGTGGAAGCTGGCTAGCACCACCGGGGCTACATCGCCGCTGTGACGTGGAGCAGCATCGACGTTTCGGGGAACAGGACAGGGGCGCTGAACCCGATCGCCGCGAGTTGCTGCCCGGTCATCCGCAGGCCGGTCGTCAGCCAGGCCGGCTGACGACGTGCGCTGCCCCATCGTTCGCCGCCGACCGGAAGATTGACGATGTCGTACGTCCGCGTCTGATCGAGGCAGGGAAGTCGTAGCGGTGCCGTGTGTAGAGAGGGACCCGACTTCAATCGTGAGCAGGCGAACACCGCTTCCGAGCGATCTGCGGCAACGACGCCGTGGACCATCACCGTCGGATCGGGATGATCCGTGCGGACGACGTCGCCATGGTGCAGCAAAGGGCGCAGGCGCTTGTGCAGGGCGATGATCTCGGCGAGGTCGGCTCGGTCGGAATCCGAAGCCTTCAACAGATTCCATTCGATGCCGAGCGATCCGAACATCGCGGCTATCGCTCGGAACCCGAGTCCATGCGATCGCCCGGTCGTGTGGGCAACCGGCGAACCAATGTGGCTGCCCATCAGCTCGGGTGGGAACATCAACGAGAAGCCGCGCTGTATCTCTTGCCGATCGAGAGCGTCGATCGAGTCGCTCGTCCACGCTCGGTCAGTTCGTTCCAAGATACCGAAGTCGACCCGCCCGCCTCCCGATGCGCACGACTCGATCTCCACCCCGGGATGTGCGGAACGCAGCCGATCGAACAATGCGTAGACACCGAGCGTCTGTCGATGCACGCCCGCCTGTTGAGCAGAAGTCGCGGCGACGAGATCGCGGTTCATGTCCCATTTGACGTAGGCGATGTCGTGATCGCGAAGCAGCGCGTCGAGGTGACCGAACAGGTACTCGCAGACCTCCTGGCGACCGAGGTCGAGCACCAGTTGGTTGCGCCCGAGCACAACGGGATAGCGATCATCGTCGAGCGTCCAATCAGGGTGGGCACGGTACAGATCGCTGTCGGGATTGACCATTTCCGGTTCGACCCAGATCCCGAATTCCATACCGAGACCGCGAACGTGATCGATCAGCGGAGTCAGGCCCGATGTCCACACGTCAGTGTCGACCCACCAGTCGCCGAGGCCGGCCCGATCGTTGCGGCGGCTATGGAACCAGCCATCGTCGACCACGAACCGTTCGACCCCGCACGATGCAGCGAGGTCGGCGAGCCCGCGCAGGTTGTCGTAGTCGTGATCGAAGTACACCGCCTCCCAGATGTTCAGCAGCACCGGGCGAGGCTTCGCCGGATGCTGCGGCCGCGATCGCAGGAATGCATGAAAGCTGTTCGAAACCGCATTCAATCCTGCGGCCGAGTACGCCCCGTAGATCGTCGGCGCGTCATACCTCTCCCCTGGCTGTAGCGAGACCTCTCCCGATGCGAGCAGTTCGCCGGCTTGCAGTGATCGCCGTCCATCCGTGACCGAATCGCAGATGATCTCGAAGTTGCCGCTCCATCCGATGTGGCAGCCCCACACCTCGCCACCGTGTTCGGTGAACGCCGGCGTGCCGGCGAAGACCGCGCCGAGCCGCTCGTGCGATGTCTTGCCGCGCCTGTTCTCGATCGTCAGGCAGTTTCCGATCCACGGTGTGCGGGACTGACCGAACTCGTTGGTCCACCGCCCGCCGACGGTCAGCAGTTCACGAGCCTGTGCCGGGACCGGAAGGCTGAGCCGGAGGGCGTCGAGCGCGTATTGCGTGTCACCGTCGTTCGAGATCGACGCCGCGAACGTCGCCACCCCACTGGCGTGGAGGGCGACGCCGATTCTCAACGACAGCTTGGCTGCCTCGTCGACAAGGACGATCTCGGCCTGATGTTGGTCGGCCTCGATCGACTGCTGAGTGAACCGCGGGGCGAAGTCGCGTCCGTCGGGGCGGTGGCCCTCGATGCCGGGAGTGCCGAACCAGCCCACACCGGTTTCGGCCACCAAGCCCAGGGGCGGGTCGACGTCGAGCCCGCCGCCGGGGACCGGACGCTCGAGGGCACCGATCAAGCCCAGATCGGTGTCGCCGAGCGCTGCTCCCCAATGAGCCACGCAAGGCATTCCCCCCGTGATGGTGATCAACAGGCTTGACGTGCCATCGGTGAGATGAACGAGTTGCGGCAGACGCAACTGCCGGGTCTTGTCGGCGGTGATCGAGGACCCGTCGGTCATCTCGGCACCATACCCGCCGAGGCAACTCAGGGCTTGCTGTCGGACCAGCGCCTGATCGTGCTGACATCGGCAACGAACCTGACGGCCTCGTCAGGCGCCCAATGGTGCGCCGCATCGGACAGACAATCGTTCATCAGGTCCGCCACGGCGGCACCGTGTTCGATCGGTGCGTGCACGAGCAATTCGTCGTGGAGGCACAACACGATTCGGGCATCGAGCGCCTCCGCTCTCGCCCGAACCATCACGGCCCACACCTTGAAGAACTCGGCCGCCGCACCTTGCACCATTGCGTTTCGCCCATAGCGCCCTTGGGCCGCGGCGCGGCTGCGGCTGTCGCGGTCGTTCAGATCGGAGCGACTCGAACCCATGCCGATCAAACGGCCGCCATAGGTGCGGATGTCGCGGCCGACCTGCCCAGCAAGATCGGCGTCCGTGAGATATCTCATCGCGACCGGATACGCCAACTCCAGGCCCCGCAGCGCCACGGCTCCGTGGCCGGTCGTCTGGCCGTACATGGCGCCGAGCACGGCAACTTTTGCGGTGGCCCGATCAACACCGAGTTGCCCGGCGACGGGCAGGTACATGTCGTCGTCGGCTGTCGCCTCGGCAAGTGCACGGTCGCCCGAAACCGCGGC
>JAENVT010000140.1 GCA_016650435.1 Ilumatobacteraceae bacterium | reverse complement strand
GGACCACGTCCGAAGGGCACCCAGGCCTGGTCGGTGATCGCCTTCTGCTGCGGGGTCATGTCGGCGAACCGGTCGGGGTCGAAGCGCAACGGGTCGGTCCAAGAGCCCGGATCGCGGCCGGCGAGGTGTGGTGACCACACCACCAGCGTTCCTTTCCGGATCAGATACCCGCCGAGGCTGAGGTCGTTGGCAGCCATGCGAGCGCCGACGAGACCGGCGGGATGAAGCCGCAGCGACTCGTGCACGACGCGTTGCGCGTACTCGAGACCGGCGACGATGCTGGGATCGGACTCGGTGGATGTTGCGTCGATCGGTCCGAGAACCGCGTCGGCTTCAGCCCTCAGCCGCGACCAGGCGTCAGGGGACAGCGCTGCACACCACAGCATCCACGCGAGCGCCGATGCCGTCGTGTCGTACCCGGCGCCGATCAGGGTCCTGACCTGATCGCGGATCTCGGAATCTGAGAGCGAGCCATCGATCACGATTGCCTCGAGGATGTCGAACGGGTCGCCGGTTGGTTGAGATCGACGTTGGGTGATCTCGGCATCGATGATCGCATCGATCGCTCGTCGGTCGGCTCGGACGCGCGAACGGGCTGTGAACGGGAACGGGTGAGGAAGCTGCTTGACTGCCGGCGCCTCGATGAACTGCTGTGGGCGTTCATACAGTTCGCCGATCTCGTCTGCGCGTTCGGCGAGTCGTTCGCCGAAGAAGGCGTGCACGGTGATGCCGAGGATGAGGTTGCGACCCACGGGGTAGAGGTCGAGTTCGGTCTGATCGGTGCCGAGCGACTGGATGACACGGTCGATTGCCGCGTCGGTGCGTTCCATGATCATCGGGATCCAGCTGTTGAGCCGACGGCGGGTGAAGGCCGTCTGGACCGAACCGCGGCGGCGACGATGATCCTCACCGTCCGACACGATCATCGAGCCCTTGCCAACCACGAACCTGACCCCGACCATGTTGAACTTGTGACTCCAGCGAAACGACTCGACGGGCATCGAGAACATCTGATGGAGCAGGCCGGGATCACCGATCACAGCAATGCGTGTCGACGCGAGCCGCAGCTCGCTGATCGGGCCATACGCATTGCGAAGTCCATCGAGCGCCGTCGAGGGGTCACGGAACAGCTGTCGAACTCGACGCAGCGTGTCGACGCCGCGCGGTCCTGGGAGTGCCTGGGTGGCCACCGGTGTGGACGTTGCCGCTGAGGTCATGGTTCAAGCATTGCTCGTCTGGATGTCGACCGCATCCTTGAGTCGTGTCGGAAACACTTCCGGCCAGCCGGATCACGGCTCGTGAGCGCCAGCAATGCGGTGCCGGCAAGGGCAAGCCAGATCCATCGTTCGCGTAGGTCCTGGCCCGGTACAAGCGATGGGAAGATTCGAACGTCGCGAAACACGACGCCGTACAGGAATGCCGGGCCGACGAGCACGACCAGCGCCGCGGTCGGGCCTCCAGGCGCTTGGGTGCGCTGCTGCACGAGGGCCGACGTCGCCAGACCGATCGCGGCGAGTGCTGCGACCTCGATGATCACCTCGTAGGTCGGGAACCGCTGCGTGTCGGAGGTGGCGACCACTCCGGCGATCACCAGCCAGGTTGCGACTGTGATCGCACCGACGATGCTGACGCTGCGGATTCGCCGCCGAGCGAGAGTCGTTGGTGATGCGGCAATGGTCTCGGCGGCGGGGTCGTCGAGGGCGAACCCGAGGCCCGCTGTCGAGGCAACGAAGGCGAGCGCGTACATCTCCGCAAGGTCTCGGCCGGTGACAATGCGGGTGGTGATCGTGCCCACGGCGATCAGCCCGCCGATGATCGTCGGCACCGTCGGGGTGCTGCGCACATGTAGTGCCGATGCTCGCGACTCGCGGATCGCGGCGGGTTCAGACATGGTCACCGGCATGCAACGAGCCCGGAAGGTATGGCTGAGCGCGCGGCGGCCGGTACGACGCCGAGCTCCGTCATCAGATCCTCGGTCGTCGCCGATGTATCGCTCCATCGTTGCCAGTTTGCCCACAGGGTTTCGCGTACGAGCGTCGTGTTGAGCGTGAGCATGGCTTGCGCGGCGACGATATCGGTGGCCGACCACAGCACCGGGGGAGTGGCATCGCTGACCCAGATGTACCCGTCGGTCCACTCGGCGGGGACGTCCGAGTCGCTGTGGTCGGCTCCGAGTCCGTTCCAGGTGCCACTGACGAACTGCTTGGCGTCGTCGCCGCTCATTCCTTGGGCGGCCACCCACAGCGCGACGACGCCTCTCGCTTGGCCACCGGCCCAGCACGGTGCCTCGCCTGCCGGTACTGAGGGAAGGCCGGCCGACCAGAGGCCGAGCGCCAGCCGGTTGATCAGGTTCGACTCCGTTCCGTC
>JAENVT010000139.1 GCA_016650435.1 Ilumatobacteraceae bacterium | reverse complement strand
GTGAAGGACGCGATAGCAACGGAGGGAATCCGCTCGACCGGGGGTTCGCCGGCGCTGCTCGACAACGTTCCGCAACACGATGCCGAGGCCGTCGCCGCCATCCGGCGTGCCGGGGCGATTGTCTTCGGCAAGACAAATGTTCCGCTGTGGTCAGGCGATTTCCAGACGTTCAACGAGATGTTCGGTACCACGAACAATCCGTGGGATCTCAAACGTGTGCCCGGCGGCTCGTCGGGCGGCGCTGCAGCCGCGGTCGCCTGCGGCATGACCAGTTTTGAGATCGGCACCGACATCGGTGGATCGGTGCGCGTGCCCGCGGCGTTCTGCGGGGTCTACGGACACAAGCCGTCGTTCGGCCTGATCCCCACGCTCGGGTATCTCGACGAGCCGAACGGTGGCGTGACCGAGAGCGACGTCAACGTCTTCGGGCCGATCGCCCGTAGTGCCGACGACCTCGAGTTGCTGTTGGGACTGCTCGCCGGTCCGACGGCCGATCGCGCCGTCGGTTGGCGTCTTGAACTGCCGCGCGCAGACGTCACAGCGTTGCGTTCGTTACGCGTCGCGACCTGGTTCGACGAGCCGACGACTCCGATGGACGATGAGATGATCGCGGTGCTCAATGGCGTCGCCGACCGACTTGTCGAGGCGGGTGTTGCCGTCGATCGCGATGTCCGACCAGAGATTGACTTCACCGAGTCATCGCTCGCCGGTGGCTGGCTCATCGGTGCGGCTGTTCAGGTCAGCGACGGAGACCGCGACATCAGTCACACCGACTGGCTCTTGGCCGATCGCGAGCGCGCCCGGCGCCGGCTGCGATGGGCATCGTTCTTCGAAGATGTCGACGTGTTGCTGTGCCCCGTCACGGCGACGCCCGCCTTTCTGCATCAGCAGGAAGGGACATGGGCGGACCGCGAGTTCGTCGTCAACGACAAGACCGTGCCGTACTACTCGTTGGAAGCGTGGCCGGCGCTGATCGGCTCGGCCTATCTCCCTTCGACATCGGCGCCCGTCGGACGCACGGCAGCGGACGTTCCCGTCGGCGTGCAGGTCGTGTCGCCGTACCTGCACGACTACCGGTCGATTGCCGTCGCCCGACTCATCACCGAATTGGTCGGCGGCTACACCGTCCCCCCGCTCGCCCGCTGAGCAGTGTGGGCGCGATTCCGGTACTGCGGGTTCCCATAGCGCGCCCGAGGGCACTGCCTGGGCGCGAAATCGGAACCGCTGGTTCTGGAATCGCGCCCGGTCATCCCAATTGTTCGTGGATGCCGGAATGACGTCCGCGACGTCAATGAAAGGCGTTTAGGTCGACGTAACGTCAAAGCCCATCGACATTGCCACCGGAATCTGCGCCGGATCGAAGGTCACGAACTTCACGGGTGGCGGCAGGCGATCAGCGGCGGCGAGGTGGATCGCATCGGCCAGGCGCAGAGGCTGCTCGCGCATCAATGCGCCGGCGCGATCCAGGCAGCGTTGGTCGACCGGCACGACCGCGACGCGATCCCACGACAGTCGAACCAGGTCTTCGAGATCCGAACGCAGCACCGGTTCCTCGGTGACTCGGTCCACCAGCGCCAGCGATTCCATCAGCGTCAGGCCACTGCTGCACCAGTCGCGGTCCCCAGCGAGCGCTGCTAACACGACTGCTCGCGCTGGACCATTCAGATGCAACGCCACGAGCGCGCTGGTGTCGAGGTAGACGGTCATCCGCGGATCTCGCGCAGCAGCCGGTCGAGCCGCACGTTCGCCCACGTCGACACAGTTCCGTCCGCAACCCGGCCGTCGGCACGTCGCGGCGCGATCAGCGCCCCCGATGCCACCAGCGATGAGAGATGTGCGTCCCCGGACGGCTCATCTCTCATCGCCAGGGGAGTGAGGGCCGCGGCGGGAAGGCCGGCGATCGATATGACGGTCGTCTCGCCGCCGGCGGCGCGGCGGACGTGAGCGGCGAGGTCGGCGCGCAGCTGGCGGATCCCGATCATGTGTACAGCAGTGTACACAACGCGGATGGCGAGGAATCGCCGCGATCAAGCACACTCGCGGTCTATGAACTTTGCCTTCACCGAAGAACAAGAAGAGCTGCGCAAGACGGTCCGTGCCTTTCTCGAAGCGAAGAGCCCCGAGACCGCCGTGCGCGAGCAGATGGAGACCGAGAACGGTTTCGATCCGGCGGTGTGGAGTCAGATGGGCGAGCAGATGGGCCTGCAGGGCCTGCACATCCCCGAGGAGTACGGCGGGTCGGGCTTCAGCTACGTGGAGCTCGGCATCGTGCTCGAAGAAATGGGCCGCGCCCTGCTGTGCGCGCCGTTCTTCTCTTCGGTGGTGCTTGCTGCCAACACGTTGCTGCACAGCGGCGACGATTCGGCGATGAAGACATACCTGCCCGGCATCGCCAGCGGCGAGACGGCAGCGACGCTCGCCTTTACCGAGCCATCCGGCAAATGGGATGAAGCCGGCATCACCATGAAAGCCACTGGCGCCGGCGACGGCTTCACGCTCAACGGCACGAAGATGTTCGTGCTCGACGGCCACACAGCAGGTCTCATCCTCGTCGCCGCCCGAACCGACAAAGGTGTCAGCCTGTTCGCTGTCGACGGCTCGGCGAGCGGCCTCACACGCACTGCATTGTCGACCATGGACCAGACGCGCAAGCAGGCCAAGCTCGAGTTCGCCGACACTCCGGCCACGCTGATCGGCATCGAGGGTGACGGCTGGAAGGTGCTCTCGACGGTGCTCGATCTCGCAGCCGTCGGGCTTGCCGCCGAGCAGGTCGGCGGGGCCCAGAAGGTTCTGGAGATGGCGGTCGAATATGCCAAGGTGCGCGTGCAGTTCGGGCGGCCGATCGGTTCGTTCCAGGCAATCAAGCACAAGTGCGCCGACATGTTGCTGGAGGTCGAGTCGGCCAAGAGCGCGGCGTATTACGGGATGTGGTGCGCCGCGGAGATGAACGATGAGTTGCCGTCCGTGGCATCGTTGGCCAAGGCATATTGCAGCGAGGCCTACTTCCACGCCACGGCCGAAAACATCCAGATTCATGGTGGAATCGGATTCACGTGGGAGCACCCGGCTCACCTCTATTTCAAGCGAGCCAAGTCCTCTGAGCTGCTGTTTGGCGACCCCACCTATCACCGGGAATTGCTGGCCCAGCGCATCGGAATCTGACCCGCGGTCCTTGTGAGCTGCCCTCCGTTTAGGGTCGACTCCGTCGTGGGTAACCCCTTACCCGCAATTGGAGCTTCATCCAACGAGAGGGAAAAACATGCAAAAGAGAAATCTGTTCGCCTTAATGGCGGTCGGACTTGCTGCCGCGATCGCGGTGCCAACGATCGCACTCGGGAATGCTCGAACCAACAACAGCAACCAAACCCCGCAGACACCGCTGGTATCGCGGATGCTCGGCGCCAACGAGGTGCCAGCGCCTGGCGCGCCGCCCGCCACGGCCACTAACGACCCGGATGGTTTCGGTAGTGCCTCGGTGACGTTCGATCTCGTCACAGCACCTCCAAACGTGTGCTGGGATATGTCGTATGGCAGCCTCACCGGAACTCCTTTGGCGGGCCACATCCACGGGCCGGCCGCGCCGGGTGTCACCGCGGGGGTGGTCATTGCATTCTCGGGTTTCGGCCCGACTTCCGCGACCGGCTGCCGCGACCTGACTGCCCCTGAGGCAGTCATCGCTGCCGATATAGTCGCCAACCCTCAGAACTACTACACCAACGTTCACACCAGTGATTTCGGTGGTGGAGCAATCCGCGGCCAGCTGGCCAGAAGCACACCACCATCCGGTGAAGCACACCTGTTGCCATCGCCGGTGCGCGCGTACGACTCACGTACAGCTGACGGTCCGCTCGCACCAAACCAGACCCGAACAGTCAGCCTTCAAACCGGCAAAGACGGTGCGCAGGCCGTGCAAATCGCGGTACCCGCAGGCGCCACGGGCGCGATCGTGACACTCACAGTGACCGATACGACCGTCGGGGTCGGCGGTCCTGGCGGCTTCTTGACCATGTACAGCGCAGCACTTGCGACGCCTCCGTCCACCAGCAGCATCAACTGGACGGGTGCCGGTCAGAACCTGGCTGTCAGTACACAGGTAGCGGTTGACGCTTCTGGCTCGGTGAAGGTCACCGATGGAGCGAATGCAACGAACTTCGTGATCGACGTCCTCGGTTACGTGTTCTAAGAAATCAATGAAGTGAGCTCGGCGCCGAGGTTTCCTGAGGAAGCCTCGGCGCCGACTTGCCCCTCGCCTAGGGTCTCCGTGAGGCATTGCCGTAGCAGTTCGGCGATCCGGAGCGTTCCTACGAGAGGGGACTCACATGCACAAGAGAACATTGGCTGCCATGACGGCGGTTGGGCTCGCTGCAGCGATTGCCATTCCGACCGTTGCATTCGGCAACGCCCGCCGCACCAGTCCAGTGGGAAGTCTGAACTACATCAGGTCGGCGCAAACGCCGTACGTCGCCCGTCTGCTCGGCGCCAACGAAGTGCCACCAACCGCCGGCGATCCCGACGGCGCCGGCGCAGCAGCATTCACATTCGACTTCATCGATTCGACCCATACTCAGGTCTGTTGGGATCTGAGCTACAACAACATCACCACTCCCACTCTCGCCCACATTCACCGGGGTGCCGCCGGTCAGACTGGGCCGGCTGTCGTGCCTGACCCGCTCGTCGCCATTTCCCTCCTTCCCCTCGGACCAACTTCGGCGTCAGGTTGCGCGGCGATCGACCCCGCGCTCGTCACGGAGATCACGACCAACCCTGCGGGCTTCTACGTCGACGTGCACACCAGTGATTTCGCCGCGGGGGCGATCCGCGGCCAGATGAGCATCGGGGCACCGCCCGCTGGTGAGGCGCACCTGCTGGCAGTGCCGCTGCGCGCCTACGACTCTCGTGACAACGCCGGGCCGAAACTTGCCGCCCTCGAGACGCGTACGATCAGCCTGGCTACGGGCAAAGACATCACCGGCAACAGCAGCATTGCCGTGCCACCCGGAGCGACCGGAGCAATCGTCACGCTGACCATTACCGAAACCGTGGGTCCGGGAGGATTCGTGAAGCTGTACAACGCTGCGCTCCTCACCCAACCGGCGACGAGCAGTATCAACTGGGCCGGCACGAATCAGAACCTCGCTGTCACCACCCAGGTAGAGGTCGATGCATCCGGCTCTGTGAAAGTCACCGGTGGTGCCAACTCCACGCACCTCGTGATCGACGTCATCGGCTACCTCTTCTGACGCCCGACGTATGAGGTTGGCGTCGGGTCCGCGTTGGACCCGACGCCAACTCTGCACGCCAACCGGCAATGAGGCGGCGTCGATAGGGTGGCTGCTGGATGCCTGCGATCACCTTCGTCCTCATTCTGGTCGCCGCGCTGTGCACCTTCGTGATAGCAGCGGTCGTCGTCGGCCGCGAAGCGCGACGTCTCGACTCGGTCGCACCACGTTCGGTCTACATCGTCGACGAGGCGGTCGAGTTCGTAGCCGAGTACCTGCCGGCCGGAACGCAGTCACGCCTGACACCCGATGAGTTGGAGCAACTGCTGACGTTCCACATGCGGTGGTTGCACGCCAAAGGTCTGCAACCCGAGAACGTGGTCGATCGGCGTCAG
>JAENVT010000138.1 GCA_016650435.1 Ilumatobacteraceae bacterium | reverse complement strand
GGAGTTCACACCGGGTGGATCGTCAGGAGGCTCCGCAGCCGCGCTGGCCGCCGGGTATGCCCCGCTCGCCACGGGCAGCGACATCGGCGGTTCCATTCGCATTCCTGCATCGTTCTGCGGAGTCGTCGGGTTCAAACCACCCTTCGGTCGGGTTCCCGGACTCGCTCCATACCACCTCGACCAGTACTGCCATGACGGACCGCTGGCTCGCACCGTTTCCGATTGTGGTTTGCTCGAAAACGTGATCGCCGGACCGCATTGGCGCGACATCGTCTCGCTGCGCGACCCGCCGCAGATCCCGCGCGATGCGACGACGATCGATGGCGTGCGCATCGGTCTGTGCGTCACCCTCGGCGACTGGCCCGTCGACGCCGACGTCGTTGCCAACACCAACGCGGTCGCCGAAGCGCTGCGTCAGGCCGGCGCTGAGGTCGAAGAGGTCGTGCTGCCGTGGACCGTTGATCGCTTCTGGCAAGCAGCACGAGCACATTTCGGAGGGATCTTCGGGCCCGGCATCGCCGAGATCGAACACGAGCACGGCGACGAGTTGAACGACTACACCAGAGCCTTCGTATCGACGATGAGAACCGAAATGACGTTCTACGAAGGCCTGGTCGAAGAGACAGCCTTGTGGGATCCGCTCGGTCGGCTGTTCGAAGACATCGACGTGTTGCTGTGCCCGACAGTCGCGACCAGCGGCCTGCTTGCCGGCAACCCGTACCTCGACGAATTGGTGACGATCGACGGGCAGGCGATGCCGCACCACATCATGGCCATGATGACAGTGCCGTTCAATCTGTTCAGTCGCTGCCCGGTGCTGTCAGTGCCATCAGGACTCGCGGCCAACGGCGTGCCGACCGGCGTGCAAGTCGTCGGGCGAACGTACGAAGACGTCAGCGCGTTTCAGGTCGGCGCCGCAATCGAAGCCGCTGGCTTTGGTTTCGGATCACCGGATTGGCGACCACCGCTCAACCCTTGAACGCGATCTCCTCGCGCGCGAAGTCTTCGAAGAACTGAGCAACCTGCCGCGGCATCGGATCACGGGCCAGTACGGTCGTTCGTCATGCGGATCTACATCGCCGGGGTGCAACACGAATCCAGCTCGTTCTCGCCGATCCCAACAGCGCTCCGCTCGTTCGAGCAGTGGAACTGGTCAGCCGACAAGCCGTACGACGCCGATGGGTTCGGCTACGGCGAGGCATGCCGGCTGGCCGGCACAGCCGGCATGGAGGTGGCTGCCGGGCCGTTCTTCAGCGCTGAACCGAGCGCGCCGGCAACCGCCGCGGCTTGGCGAGAGATCAGTCAGCACATCCTGGATGGGTTACGAGCCGCACTGCCCGTTGAGATCGTGCTGCTCTGCTTGCACGGCGCGCAGATGGCCGACGGAGTCGACGACTGCGAGGGAGAGCTCATCGCCGCGGCACGCGAGATGGTCGGACCTGATGTTGCGCTGGGAGTGCTGCTCGACCTTCACGCCAACGTCACGTCGGCAATGTGCGCTCACGCCGACCTCACCGTGTCGTGCCGCGAGTACCCGCACGTCGACTATGCGGACCGTGCATCGGAGATGCTGCCGGTGTTGCGCGATATCGCCAAAGAGGTCGTGCATCCGGTCACTCGAACTCGGCGCATACCGGCATCGGGCGTCTTTCCAACACCTGATGAACCAATGCGATCGTTCGTTCTCCGCTTCAGAAGCGCCCAAGCTCGTCCTGGTGTGTTGATGATCTCGGTCAATCATGGTTTCGAGGGATCTGACACGCCGTTCACCGGAGCATCCGTTGTGGTGACGACTGACAACGACGCGGCACTGGCCGACTCGACCGCCGAGGAAGTAGGCGCCGAATTCCTGGCGACCATCCTCGGCAACCCGTGGAGCGGGCTCGATGTCGGTGAGGCAATCGACGAGGCATTGCGCCTGCCCGATGGACCAGTGGTGATCGCCGACCGAAGTGACAACGCCGGCGCGGGCGCGGCGAGCGATTCGACGTACGTCCTTGCCGAACTCATCGAGCGAGGAGTCCCCAGCGCGACGCTCGGCATGATCTGGGATCCGATGGCCGTACGCGCCTGTCACGACGCCGGCGTCGGTGCGCGCCTGCCGCTGCGAATCGGTGGCAAGGCCGGCCGGCTGTCGGGGGCCCCGATCGATGCCGACGTGGAGGTGATCTCAGTTCGCACCGATGCGATGCAGGCATTGTTCGGTCAAGGCCCGCCACGCGAACCACTCGGCAAATCGGCCGGTATTCGCATCGGCGGCATCGATGTGGTGCTGGTCTCGCGCCGACAGCAGGTGTTCAGCACGCATTGCTTCAGCGAACACAACATCGACCTGACGCGGCGGCACATCGTGGTGGTCAAGAGCATGCAGCATTTCATGGGCGGGTTCGCTGGTATCGCCGCGCACGTCGTCCGTTGCGACGGACCAGGCAGCGCCACGCTCGACATGACGAAGATTCCCTATCGTCGAATCACACGGCCGATGCTCGGTCTCGATCCGGTCGAGATGATCGGTCTCGAGCCGCTGTTGTAGACATCCGCCCCGTTTTGCCTGTTCAGCGGTAGTCTGTTCGACGGCGGTGTACGAACACGTACCCGCGGTCGAGTGCAGCGCTTCGAAGCGCACAGTGATTCCAGCGAGTTTGTTGGTTTGCATCCACGGCCAACAACCCATAAAGGAATCCCCCACAATGACCACCTCCACCTCGAACAATCGCGGCGCGCGCCGTCGCAACGGCGGCCGACACCAGGGCGCTGAACGCTCGGTGCGCACCGCCGATCAAGGCTTCGCGCCTCGCGCTGCGGCACCGCTGCCGACGATCGCGTCGGTCGCGCCGATCGACTACATCACCGACTTCGTCGCCCTCGGCGTTCCGGCTCCGCTCATCAGGGTCCTCGCGGACCGCGATGTGCTGACCGCCTTCCCGATCCAATCGGCAACGCTTCCCGATTCCTTTCTCGGCCACGACGTGCTCGGTCGCGGCAAGACCGGCAGTGGCAAGACCATCGCCTTCGCCTTGCCCATCGTCGCCCGTCTGGCCGCAAGCGGCCGTCGCCGCGAATCCGGCCGGCCGCGTGCCCTCATTCTCGTCCCCACCCGTGAGCTCGCGAATCAGGTCATGACCTCATTGAAGCCATTGGCAGAGTCCATGTCGTTGCGCGTCGCCACGATCTATGGCGGTGTCGGCCAAGGCCCGCAGGTCTCTGCGCTGCGCCACGGTGTCGACATCGTGGTCGCTTGTCCGGGTCGCCTCGAAGACTTGATCGGTCAGCGCCACTGCCGTCTCGACGCAGTCGAAATCACGGTGCTCGACGAGGCCGACCACATGGCGGACCTCGGCTTTCTGCCGGGTGTCAAGAGAATCCTCGACGCCACACCCGCAGGCGGTCAGCGCATGCTGTTCTCGGCGACGCTCGACAAGGCCATCGACGGCTTGGTCCGTCAATACCTCGTCAACCCGATCGTGCATTCAGTCGATCCCGAAGTGTCCTCGATCAACACCATGACGCACCACGTCCTCGCCGTCGCCTCTGGCGACAAGGCGGCTGTCGTCAGCGCACTGGCCAGCGGGCTCGACCGTTCGCTGTTGTTCATGCGCACCAAGCACGGCGCCAAGAAGCTCGCCAAGCAGTTGTGCGCAGCGGGCATCCCGGCCGTCGAACTGCACGGCAACCTGTCGCAAAGCGCCCGCGAGCGCAACCTGGCCGACTTCACCAGTGGTCAGGTCCGCGTGTTGGTGGCTACCGACATCGCCGCCCGCGGCATCCACGTCGATGACATCGCGCTCGTCATCCACGTCGACCCCCCGGCAGAGCACAAGGCGTTCCTACACCGCTCGGGCCGTACAGCCCGCGCCGGTGCGGAAGGCATCGTCGCCACGGTCATGACACCCGATCAGGCCGGCGACGTGCGCTCGCTGGCCCGCGCTGCCGGCATCACGCCGACCGTTACCAACGTCAACCCGACGCACCCACTGCTCGCCGAGCTCGCCGGACCGTCTGCACCGAAGGTCGCACCCCGACCGCAACGGGCCGATGACTTCCCCACACGGCAGCGTCCGTCGCAGCCGGGTCGCCGACGCGGTCAGGCAGGTGGATCGCGAGACAGCGGCCCACGCGCCGCAGCCCGCCCAGGGGGACCGGGTCAACCTCGTTCGGGCCAGTCACGTCCCGCGGCGCGCAACTCCAGCGGTCGCAACTCGAGCGGACGTCGTTCGGCACCCACCGGTCGTTAGTCGAGTGTTTCGCGTGAGCCCAGGGTGAGACGGCACGCCACAGGCGTGCTGGCTCACGCGCCAAACACCCGGATAGGGCTCTAGCCGTCGTCGCCGAAGCTGATGCCGATATCGCGTGCTGTCATCACCGTGTCGCAGTCGAGCGGCACGACGCGCATCGATCCAATGGCTTCCTTCAACGGCACATAGTCAACGCGCGGTTCGTTGAGCGCGACCATCACACCGTCGAAGCCTTCCTCGAGAGCGCGAATAGCCGCTGCCCCAAAACGCGTTCCGAGCAACCGGTCGAGCGCGGTCGGCGTTCCGCCGCGTAGCAGGTGCCCAAGCACGACCGTGCGCGCCTCTTTGCCTGTCAACTCAGTCAGTTGCTGGGCGACTGCGTGACCGACGCCTCCCAAACGTTCCGCCTGATCGAATGACTGACCCAACACTGAACGCTGACCGGCCTTCGGCACCGCTCCTTCAGCCACCACCACAATCGCGAAACTGGCGCCGCGCGCTTCGCGGCCCTTGATCATCCTGGCGACAGGCTCGAGGCTGAACGGGATCTCGGGAATCAGAATTGCGTGAGCGCCTGCGGCAACACCGGCGTTGAGCGCGATCCAGCCGGCATACCGTCCCATCACCTCGACCACGAACACTCTGCTATGTGATGTCGCTGTGGTGAACACGCGATCGATCGACTCGGTTGCCACCTCGACTGCAGTATCGAAACCGAAGGTGACGGAGGTCTTGTCGAGATCGTTGTCGATGGTCTTCGGCACACCGATCACACGGAGTCCGGCCTCGAACAAGCGCTGACCGATCGCCAGTGAACCGTCGCCGCCAATGGTGATCAGAGCGTCGATCCCGGCGTCGCGAAACAACGACACGAGATGCTCGGTGCGGTCTTCGTAGACGAAGGTGCCGTCGGGCTGCTCGACGGGAAAGTGACACGGGTTGCCGCGGTTGGTGCTGCCAAGAACGGTTCCGCCGAGATAGCCGATGCCGCGCACCATGTGCCGCTCGAAGACGAACGAGCCGCTGCCTTCTTGATACAGCTCTGGAAACATCAAGCCGTTGAAGCCGTCGCGAATTCCGATGACTTCCCAGCCTCTGCGCCGCGCGCACAGCGTGGTCGCGCGGATGACTGCGTTCAGGCCCGGAGCGTCACCGCCACCGGTGCTGATGGCGACACGCATGATCGCTTGTCTAGCACCGCCGCGGAACCGCTCGTGACCGCACCCGTAGGCAGAGCGCGAAGAGTCCTTTCAGTCGCGCGGTGCGTCGTCGCCAGTCGTCTCGCCGTGTGCGGAGTTTCCGGGAGCAGTCGCGTCATGCCGATCGTCGCGGAGCCCCTTCAACACCTCCGAATCCTGCAACGTCGCCATCGGCCCGAATCCGAGGACGGCTGTGCCGCGCGCACCGCATGACGGGCACGTGATCGCCACTACCGCGACCATGTCGTCGGGATCGGATGCACCCTCCAACCGTCGTAGCGAGCTCATTGACACGCTCGACGGGGGCGAGACGACGTTGCACGCGTGGCACTCCACCTCGGAATCGTCGGTCGCGCCGAACGAAGAATCGAACCCTCCCTGCGCATATCCCTCGAGCACCCCGGTCAACGTGGCCTCGTCTCCTGGCTGGTCGTCGCCGGGATGCATGACGCGATTGTTCGCTGCGGGGTCATTGGTCATGCTCGCGGAGTACCCACATCCCGCCTCGCCAAACCATCGTCGGACCGCGAGCGCATACGATCGGGTCGTGGCCACTGCAACCCCGTCTTCGACTCCTAACCCTGACGCGATGAAATTCACGCTCGACACCAAGTTCGAGGCGATGTTCAACGCGACCAGCGCCGAGGACGCGGCCGACAAACCGTTCGCAGCGGCCGTGTTTGCCGCAGGAGGCGTGTCGACGGTATTCGGAGTCAACGACTTCGTGACGGTCACCCGGCAACCTGGGGCCGACTGGGACCCGATCATCGCTGCGGTGCATGCCGCGGCCGATGCTCACCTCTGATGGCCGACTTCTGGCGCAACGCCGGTCGACTCCTCAGCCGTCGCACCGCTGCGACATTGGTCGTCGTGCTCGTGGTGACTGTTGGGCTCGGCATCGGTCTGCAGCGGCTCGACTTCTCGACCGGCCAGAACAGCTACATCGATCCGGCGTCACAGGTCGCCAAAGACAATGAGCGATATCAAACGCTCTTCGGTGGCGAGAACATGGTCGTGCTCTTCACGGTCGACGAGGGCAAGTCGATCGTCGATCTGTTCACGCCCGCCAACATCACCCAGTTCACCGATGTCGAAAAGCACATGCTCACCAGCGACGCGATCCAGTCAGTGGTCTCGCCGCTGACATTGCTGCAATGGACGCAAGACCTCATCACCAAGGGTGTGGCGAGCGAGATCATCGCCCGCACGATCCAACGCGAGCCGGATGCTGACGCGGCAGCGATCCGTCAACAGGATGCCGTCATCACAACCCTGCGCCTCGGCGCTGCCGGCAAGCAGGACATGAGCAACCCGGATTGGGTCAAGTTCCTCATCTTCGCCAACGACGGATACACAGTCGACGCGCAGCAGAAGCTCGTGTCGCCTGCCGATAGCGCGCTCGTCGTTCGCAAGGCGCTGCAAGCATTCATCCCAGACGCCCGTCATGCGGTGCTCGCCGCAGTGCTCGTCGGCAACGCCCCGCTCGACACGTTGGCAAAGGGCTCGTCTGCCGTGCACGAGGTGTTACGCGATCGCAGCTTCGACAACGCCAAGGTGACGATCACTGGCACACCGACCTTCCTGACCGACATCAACAACTACTTGCAGAGCGGCATGCTGGTGCTCGGTGGGATCGCAGTGTTGGTGATGATGGTGATCCTGCTCGTGGCCTTCAAGGTCCGCTGGAGGCTCCTGCCACTGGTGGGGATGGCGGTCGGCATC
>JAENVT010000137.1 GCA_016650435.1 Ilumatobacteraceae bacterium | reverse complement strand
CTCCTCGGATTCCCACGTTGCCGCCGACAGGGCGACGACCGAGTCCCACGGGACCGAGCCGAATTGCCGGCGACCGCGCCGCATCGACAGCCCGGCTTCGGTGAACTCGATGTCGACATCCTCCACCCGACGGGTTGCCAGCGGATGACTGCCGAGGTACGTCGTGCTGCGTAGCGCCGTCAGAACACTGGCTGTTTCGATCACAGCGCACCCTTTGCCTCGGTCGTGGGACCACGCTAGCCGTGTTTGAGGGTGGCCAGCCCGACGAGGATGATCACAACTCCGGCACTCTGCGATGGCGTCAACCGTTCGCCGAACAACGCAAGACCGATCCCCACGGAGACGACGGCCTCGATGCCGAGACCGACGACATAGGTCGTGCTCAACCCGCCGCGATTGACCGCCTTCGCCAGGAACCCGGCCCCGGTCACGAAGCAGGCGACAATCATGACACTCGGCCAGAACCTGGTGAACCCGTCGGAGATACCCATGAACGCGCCGCCGACGCTGAACGCCAACGAGCCGATGATGATCGTCGCCATGAATACCTCCTTCCGCCAATCGTCCTGAAGTACAGAATCAGCCCTGCGAGACGTGGATACGTGACACCTGGCTCAGCCATGGAACAATCGCTCGGTGCGAACCCGACTTGCCGGAACGATCGTCGTTGCCGCGTTTCTCGCCAGTTGCTCCGGCTCCTCGGACACTTCGTCGACAACGGTGACGCCACCGACAACCGGCGCGCCGACCTCGGTGGCAACGACAACGCTCGACACCACGCCAACCACGACGACGGCGCCAAAGGTGCCGGCAACGTTCGCGGTCCAGCCTGGCACCGACCAGATCGCCGTGCTCGATGACACCCCCGGCGAGACGCTGACGGTCAGCCGTGACGACACCGAGGTCGCCCATGGGACGGTCGACGCAGCGGGCTCGTTGCTGTTCCGCAACCTCGACCCCGGCGACGGATACACGGTCAGCAGCGCCACCGCGATCAGCGACGCCGTGTCCGTTGCCGATCCGGCCGTCAACCCACCCGCCGACTTCTACTCCAGCCAGCCGAAGTTGCCGGAAGGCGGCTTCGGCTACATCACGACCCGCGACGGCACCACGTTGAGCGCCAACATCGTGCTGCCAGGCCCTGCCGACCAAGGCCCCTACCCAACTGTCGTCGAGTACAGCGGCTACCAGCCGAGCGACCCCGGCAGTGCCCAGCTCGCTCAGATCTACACGGCGATGGGCTTTGCCTACGTCGGCGTCAACATGCGCGGCACCGGGTGCAGCGGCGGGTCGTATCGCTTCTTCGAGACCGTGCAGAACCTCGACGGGTACGACGCGATCGAGACCGTTGCCGCCCAACCATGGGTGCTCGACAACGAGGTCGGGATGGTGGGCATCTCGTATCCCGGGATCACCCAGCTGTTCGTCGGCGCGACCCAACCACCGAGCTTGAACTCGATCACGCCGCTCTCGGTGCTCGACGACAGCTTCCGGGCAACCCTGTATCCCGGCGGCATCCTGAACACCGGCTTCGCGGTGACATGGACCCAGGAGCGGATGGACCAGTCGAGGCCATTCGGCCAGACGTGGACGAAGGAGCGAGCCGACAACGGCGACAAGGTCTGCGCCGACAATCAGAAGCTGCGGCTGCAGAACCCCGATCTCGTCAAAGAGATCGACGCCAATCCGTTCTACTCGCCGGATCTCGGCGATTCGCTCGCTCCGATCACGTTCGTCGACAAGATCAACGTTCCGGTATTCCTCGCCGGAGCGTGGCAGGACGAGCAGACCGGTGGCCACTTCCCGGCGATGCTCGACAAGTTCACGTCGTCGCCGCATGTCTACGTGACGATGATGAACGGCTTGCACACCGAGTCACTGAGCCCACCGGTGCTCGGTCGCTATTTCGAGTTCTTGCAGCTGTACGTGGCGAAGAAGGTTCCAAATCTGGCGACCCTCAGTTCGATTGCACCCTCTCTTGGCTCGACGATCTGGGGTGTCGATACGTTCGCACCGTTCGACAGCCGGTTCACCGGCATGACCTATCAGGAGGCGCTCGCCACGTTCGAATCCGAACCGCCGATTCGAATCTCGTTCGAGCAGGGTGGCAATGCCACATACAAGCCGGGCACACCGGAACCGAACTTCGCCGCAGCGTTCCCCAGCTGGCCGATTCCGAGTGCGCAGGCAACGACCTGGCTGCTCGACGGCGGAGGGAACCTCACCAGCGGGGCGCCGACTCAGCCTGGTGAGACCAGCTACATCGCCGACCCGACCGCGCTGCCGAAGACGTTCTACACCGGTGGCGGCAGCAGTGAGATTTGGAAGGCAGGCACGCAATTCGACTGGCAGCCCATACCGACTGGCACGGGAGTTGGCTTCGTCACCGCGCCGCTGACCGACAACACGGTCATCGCCGGCGCCGGCTCCGTGGACCTGTGGATCAAGTCGACATCCGCAGACACCGACCTCGAAGCGACCATCAGCGAGGTGCGTCCCGATGGACAAGAGATCTACGTGCAGAGCGGTTGGCTACGTGCCAGCCAGCGCGCCCTTGCCGATAGCGCCACCGAGCTCCGACCGGCGCACACCAATCTCGAGGCCGATGCAGCCGATCTTCCGGCAGGCGAATTCACTCCAGTGCGCGTCGAACTGTTCCCGTTCGCCCATCCGTTCCGAGCGGGAAGCCGGCTGCGCCTCACCATCGATGCGCCAGGCAACAGCCGGGCGGTATGGGAGTTCAAAACGATCGACAACGGCGAGACGGTGACGATCGCCAGCGATGCCCAGCACCCGTCGAAGTTGGTGCTGCCGGTCGTGCCGGGCATCGACGTTCCGAAGGCCGCGCCACCGGCATGCGGCTCGCTGCGTGGGCAACCGTGCCGCACGTGGGTCAAGGCCGCAAACGGCGGCTGAACGGTGCTACCGCTTGACGGGTAGCAGTACCACTACTCGCCACCGGCCATGGCGTGATCGAATAGCGCGATGACCCGACGCGATGAGCTGGCCGCATTTCTGCGCGCTCACCGCGATGCCTTGGCGCCGACCGATGTGGGGTTGCCAATCGGGCGATCGCGACGCACGAAGGGGCTGCGGCGCGAAGAGATCGCCATGCTCGCCGGCGTCTCGGTGACCTGGTACACGTGGCTGGAGCAGGGCCGGCCGATCAATGCCTCGGTCGACGTGTTGTCT
>JAENVT010000136.1 GCA_016650435.1 Ilumatobacteraceae bacterium | reverse complement strand
TTGCGCCACTCAACGTCGTGCTGAAGTACACAGCGTTTCCCTCGAGTCCGGCGGCGCGTCCGCCAACGGCCGCGAGTGGCCCGACCCTGATGTCGAACACTATTTGCAACACTCCGACGAGAGCGCTGACGCCGAGCGCGGCGACGAGGACGGGCCCAACCAGCGCTCGCCCGCGAACCGAAAGCGAACGAGCCAGCGCCCAGAAACCGAATACACCGGCGAACATCAACACGCTGTGGGTGTTGCCATCCACCTGACCGACGAGGGATTGCCAGGGCGCCGTAGAAGCGAGGGCCGAGATCAGTGCCCACAACAGGAAACCGGTGGCCGCGAGAGCGGCCTTGTCGCGATGCCAGGCCAAACGGACAAGGAGAACCACGCCGAGTGGCAGGCCGGCGAGCAACGCGGCGATGCGCGGCGTCCAACCGCCGAAGAGAAAGGGTCCGGCGCCTGCGCAGAACATCGCCCCGGCTACGAGGACCAACACATCGTGCGTCGTCACTCCCCACCGCGCGAACTGCGAACTGCCGGTGTATGGGCCCTCTTCTGCGGCGCTCTCAGTGCCTAGGTCTGGCTCGGTCTCTATAACAGTCACGATCAGTTATCGACGCCGAGCGACGAACTCTCAAATTCTTTTTAAGATCGACCGCTGGCAGCACTCTGAGCGTTGGCCAGGGGTGCCGAACTATGTTGACGTGCCATGCTCTACGACGAGTATCGCTGCTACGACGCTCTTGGTTTGGCCCAATTGGTTCGCGACCGACAGGTTACGGCCGCTGAGCTGCTCGATCTCGCACTACAGCGGACGACGGCCACCGACGATCAGATCGCCGCGGTGGTCTACATGCAGGTTGATCGCGCCCGCCGGGCCATCGCCGCGGGGCTCCCCGATGGTCCCTTCACCGGCGTTCCCTTCCTGATCAAGGATCTCGGCTGCGAGGCGGTCGACTTCCCGACCAGCATGGGATCCGCGCTCTACCGCGAGTACCGCTACTCGGTCGACTCCGAACTGTTCACAAGGCTCGAGCGTGCCGGGCTAGTCACCTTCGCTCGAACAACCAGCCCCGAGTTCGGAATCGGTCCGACCGGCGAGGCGGCCGTGTATGGCAGACCGACGCGCAATCCGTGGAACCTCGGCCACGTCGCCGGAGGATCGTCATCGGGCTCCGCAGCCGCGGTCGCTGCCGGGATCGTGCCCATTGCGCACGGCAGTGACGGCGGCGGGTCCGTGCGCATCCCGGCCTCGTCGTGCGGACTCTTCGGACTCAAACCCACACGCGCCCGGCTTCCCGACGGCCCATCGTCCGGCGAGGGATGGGCAGGCATGGCGATCGACGGGTTCCTGACGCGCAGCGTTCGCGACACGGCGGCGCTGATCGACGCCACCCACGGCCCCGACGTGGGTGCGCCGTACTACGCGCCTCCGCTCGATGAGCCGTTGCTGGAGGCGATCGCTGCACCGCCGCGCCGTCTGCGGATTGCCTACTCGACGCTGTCGTTCACCGGTGATCCGGTCCATCCCGATTGTCGCGACGCCGTCGCTCACACCGCTTCGTTGTGCTCGTCACTCGGTCACGAGATGGTCGAGGCGGAGCCGAACGTCGACATCCATCGCTTCATGAAAGCGTGGACGAACATCGTCGCCTGCGGCACGGAGCTGACGGTCCGTTCCCGCCAGGCCGAACTCGGTCGGCCTGTACGGCGCGACGAACTCGACGGCGTCACGTGGGGGGCCGTCGAACTGGGGCGGGCGATTTCGGGTGCCGACTATCTCGAAGCCGTGGGCGTGGTGCACGAAACCGGCCGACGGATGGCTCGCTTCTTGGCCGACGAGCGGGGGTTCGACATGTTGTTGACATCGACTCTTGCTGAACCGCCGGCTGTGATCGGGCGGTTCAAGCCCGACAACGAGGAATTTGTCGACTATCGCATGGGCCCGCATGGCGTCCTGGCCTACTCGCCGTTCACTGCGCTCGCCAATGGCACCGGACAACCGGCGATGTCGGTTCCCCTGTACTGGAACAACGACAGGTTGCCGATCGGTACCCACTTCATGGCCAGAGCCGGTGAAGAATCCGTGTTGTTACAACTCGCGAGGCAGCTCGAAGACGCCGATCCGTGGTTCGACCGAGTCCCTGCTGTGTAAGACGAACTACGTGGCGATGGCAGTGGCTGCCTTGGCAAGCGCCATGCGGCGCAGCGGCGGCAGAGTTGGCGGCGGCTGCTTGCGCGGCGGGAGGTCACGCAGGAGCTGCGTCGATGCTTGGGTGATGGTCAACACGGCCCGTTCGAACGCGGCGTCGGTGGCGGCCGAGGTCTTCTGCACACCGCTGATCTTGCGCACGAATTGACGTGCGGCGGCTTCGATTTCTTGCGGGGTCGCCAAAGGCTCGAGCCCGCGAAGGGTGGTGATGTTGCGGCACATAGCTCGCGATCGTACGGCCCCGGCCAGGGATTGACGAAGCGTCCGGCACATCCGTCGATGAGGGCTCAGGTGCAGGGGCCGGCGAGCCGATAGTGACGGTAATGACAGTGACGCCGACACTCTCACCGTGGCCGGCGCCGACGCTGCCCGACCCGGTGCCATGCGAGATTTCATCAACACCTGAACAATCCGCTGCGGAGGTCATCGAACTGCCGCAACAGCGACCGATCGCCGCCCTCCTCAGTTCCGCCCGACGGCTCAGCAGCCGCACCGAGCGCGCCGAACGTGCCGCATTGAAAGAAGAGCAGAAGATCGGCGATGAGCTCGCCGACTTGCCTGCCGGATGGTTCGTGCTGCAATCGCTCGAAATCGACCGCCCCGACCGTCACGACCGCCCCGACCGCCCCGACCCTGACGACCCTGACGATCTCCGTGTCGATCATTCCGTGGTCGGCCCAGGCGGAGTCTTCACGATCTACGTCGAGCATCAACTCGGGGCCAAGGTCTGGGTCAGCGAGCATGCCGTGACGATCAACGGTCGCGAGAGCAACCGCCTGCGGCGGGCACGGTTCGAAGCACGACGATCGGGCCGCGTTCTGACCGATGCGTGCGGCTTCAACGTCACTGTGCAATCGGTGTTGATACTGATCGGTGCAGCCACGATGCAAACCCTGAGTCATCCGGCCGAAGTCCACGTGCGCACCCAACACGACCTCCGCGACTGGTTGTGCCGCCAGCCGCCGCGCCTCGACAGCGACATGGTCCGGGCGATCTACGACCGGGTGGGCGAGGACGAACGGTCGCCGAGTAGCGCAACGAGTGGCCCGCTTGAATAGAGCGGTGAATCGAGGGACAACGCGGCCTTCATCCGAGATGTCTGTGCGCGCCCACAGAAGTTCCGCGCTTCTGTTCGCTCGCGCTGATCGACGAAACTCGCAACGCAGGGCGCGAAACGGGCCGCCGACGCCCATTTCGGTGCCAGCGGTGACCGAAGGCCAGCAGCGCCAACCCTGCCGTTATGAAGGCTGGACAGCGCACGCGTGATCAGGGCACTATGCGCCAGATCTCCCGCGATGCATGCGCCGTTCTACGCCGGAATCGGGCATGCGACGGCGCGCTGGAGCGGGTTGATTCTCGCCAGGCTCGGCCACCGTCGGCGCACTACGGTCTGGCGATGGGCCTGTACGACTCGTACGAACCAGTGCCACCTCTCTCGTGCCCATGGTGTGGTGCCGTCGTCGTGGACCCGTGGCAGGGAAAGGGTGGTCCGTGCCTGCTGTTCCTCTTCAGGCAAGGTGAACGGCACCCTGTCGATCAGCCGGTGGACGAAGACGCGAGAATGGACCCAAGCCGCTACTCCGAGTTCGAGTTGCCCGCTGAGTTCGATCTATTGAGCGCTTGTCCTAAGGACCACTTCATCCGAGGCGTTGGCCGCTGCCGAGACAGGGTGTGGTGCGAAACTGACATTTCGGAGGCGGAGGACCAGGCCGCGGGAGACGCTGAACGCGAACGAATCCGACGACTCCGGGACTCCTGGCGCTAGGGAAACCGATCTATCGGCGCGGTCGTCGGGCTTTCGCAGAACTCGCACGACTATCGCGCCTAGTTGTTCCCGGTCATCACACCTAGTCGCGGGGTTCGAGCACCACTACGGGAATCTGTCGGGACGTCTTGCGCTGATAACCGGCGTATCTGGCGTGCTTGGACGTCAGCGCCTCCCACAACCGGGTGCGCTCATCGTTCTCGGCGACCAAGGCCCGCATTGCTTTGGTCGAGCCGTCCATCACCACGTCGACATCGGGGTTGGCGAGGATGTTCGAGAACCACATCGGATTGCGATCGTCGCCTCCGTTGGAAGCCACGAGGATCACGTTGTCGCCCTCCACGAGGGGACTGGTCAACATCGTCGCACGTGGCTGGCCCGACTTGCGGCCGATCGTCGTCAGCTTCAACACGGGCATGCCGCCGGCTTTGCCGGCAACCTTGCCCTTCGACAGATCGAACAGCAGGCGATGGAAACTGGTGACGACCTTGGCGATTACATCTTTCAGAACCATGACGTGCCTCCTGGGCCGTCGATGGTATTACCAACACCCAGAAATCACCAGCGGTAGTGAGCGAACGCCTTGTTGCTCTCGGCCATCTTCTGCATGTCGTCGCGACGCTTGATCGACGCACCCAAACCGTTGCCGGCATCCAGCAGCTCCCCAGCAAGGCATTCGGCCATCGTCTTTTCGCGACGGGCCCGGCTGAAGTCGACCAGCCAGCGGATTGCCAATGTCGACGCGCGACGCGGGCGAACTTCCATCGGTACCTGGTACGTGGCGCCACCAACCCGGCGGCTCTTGACTTCCAGCGGAGGCTTGATGTTGTCGAGCGCTCGCTTCAGTGTGGCGATGGGCTCGGCGCCTGACTTCTCTTCGACGATCTTCAGCGCGTCGTAGACGATCTTTTCGGCAACGGACCGCTTGCCGTGGAGCATGACTTTGTTGACGATCTGGGCGACGAGCAGTGACCGGTAGATCGGGTCGGGAGTCAATTCGCGACGCTGTGCAGGACCTTTACGAGGCATGGGTCAACATTCCTTACTTCTGGAGCTTTGCGCCATACCGGCTGCGGGCTTGCTTGCGGTTCTTCACGCCGGCCGCATCGAGCGCGCCACGAATGATCTTGTAACGCACACCCGGAAGGTCGCGTACGCGGCCGCCGCGCACCAACACGATGGAGTGCTCCTGCAGGTTGTGACCCTCGCCGGGGATGTACGCCGTGATCTCAACGCCGCTGGTCAGCCGCACCCGGGCGACCTTGCGCATGGCGGAGTTCGGCTTCTTCGGCGTGTTGGTGTACACGCGGGTGCAGACACCGCGACGCTGCGGCGAACCCTTCAGGGCCGGCGTCTTCGTCTTGGAGAATTTGGTGCTTCGGCCTTGACGGACGAGCTGCTGAATGGTGGGCACGCGTCTACCTTTGCGAACGTATTGTCAAACTTGCGCGCCGGGTGATCCAACGCAGGACCCTGCAATGTTAGAGGCGACAGGTGAAAGGGGCAACACGCGCTTCCGTTGCGCGACCAACTTTCCTGGTACGGACATATTTTGCACGCTAAATACCTTCCCAGAGACCTTCAGGAAACTGTCAAGAATGCCGATGATTTGTCGTGCCACTGGCAGTCATCGGCGGGTACTTCGTGTGCCTCGCGCTTCTTGCGCGTTGGGGGCGCGAATCTCTCGCGCACCGACGGAGGATCAACAAGCTCGATTTCCGCATTCACGTCAACGGCATCCGCGGTAAATCAACGGTCTCACGGATCATCGCCGGGCTACTGCGCGAGGGTGGAGTCGTCACGGTTGCGAAGTCGACTGGCACTGCCGCCGCGGTGATCAATCGTGACGGCATCGACGAGCCGATCGAGCGCAAGGCGGCCCCGACGATCCTCGAGCAAATCGAAGTGACCAAGAAGTACGTCCATGGCGATGTGCGGGCCCTGGTGATCGAGTGCATGGCGTTGAAGCCCCAGTACCAGGCCGTCAGCGAGAAGATGATCGTCCGTTCGAACATCGGCGTCATCACCAACGTCCGTGAAGATCATCAGGACGTCATGGGTGAAACGCTGCCTGAGATCGCCCGATCGCTGCTCAACACATGTCCCTACAACGGTGTGCTGATCACCTCCGAACGCAATCCGCTGATCGTGCCGATCATGGAGGAGGTCGCCGCCAAGCGCGGCAGCAGGCTGATAGTTGCCGATCCCGAGTGGGTCACTGACGAAGAACTGGAGAAGTTCGACTACATCGCGTTCAAGGAGAACATCGCGATCGCCTTGGCTGTCGCCGAACTTGCCGGCATTCCCCGCGACGTCGCCTTCCGCGGGATGTGGGCCGCCGAGCCGGATCCGGGCGTGCTGCGCATGAAGGAACTGAAGATCCTCGGCAAGCGCGTCACGTGGGCCAACCTGTTTGCCGTCAACGATCGCGAATCGATGACTGTCGCCATGGAGAAGCTGGTCCCCTACATGACGCCGGAGACCACAACCGTCGGGATCCTGAACAACCGTGACGACCGCGAACGGCGGGCCGTGCAGTTCGCCGAGGTTGCCGTGCAAGACCTCGACTTCATGCGTCTCGTCACCTTCGGCGCGTTCGAGGGCTTGGTCACCGATCTGCTGGTGCAGCACGGCTATCCGCTCGACCACATCATCAACCTCGGCGACACCCACAGCCCGCCGGTCGAGACGATCGTCGATCGAATGATCGGCCAGATGCCAACTGATCACGTGCTGGTGGTGGGTTTCGTCAACATCCACACTCACCAGGCGGAGATGATGCTCGACTACTTCGAGAACATCGCCGAACCGTGGACGGCTGAGGCCATTTAGTGCACGACTATCTCTTCTCGTCGGAGATCGTGCGTTTCGCATTCGTCTTCGGTATCTGCGTGTCGATGATGCTCTACGAGCGAGTTCACCTGACCACCGGCTCGATCGTCGTGCCCGGCTACATCGCCGTGTTCCTCATCTACCCGATGGTGGTCGTTGCCACCTTCGTCAACGCGTTGCTGTCCTACGCGATCATGAACCACTTCTTGCGCAAGCACTTCATGCTCTACGGCCGCACCAAGTTCACGCTGATGGCACTGATCTCGATTGCAATCCAAACGTTGATGCTGAAGCTCAGCCCATCGGGACCGTGGCTCTGGGAGAGCAACATCCCGCTGTTCGTCGGCGCCGGCTACGTCGTGCCGGCGCTGATCGCTCACGACATGGGCCGGCAGGGAATCAAGCGCACGACCAAAGCTGTCCTCCTGGCCGGCGTGATCGTGTCCGTGCCGATCGCCCTGGCGTTGGTTCTGAGGCTGAAAGGCGTCAACGACTTGGCTCCGTTGGCCGGGTTCGGCACGATGTCGATCGCCAACCGCTGGATCCCCATTGCGGTTCTGCTGTCGGCAGCCAGCTCGTGGGGCGTCGCCCACAACTACAACCTCAAAGCCGGCGGGTTCGTCGGCGCGGCCTACGTCGGAATGTTCATGGGCGACCCCTACCAGGTGGCGGTGGCCTTCGCCATCGCCATTGTCACCTTCTTGATAGTGCGCTACGTGCTGATGAGGATCCTCATCCTGTTCGGTCGACGGAAGTTCTCGGCGATGCTGCTGACCTCGTCGATGATCTCGTGGACCTTGCTGTGGGTCGGACCGTCGTTCTTCAGCGGACGCGTGACCAACCACCTCGACCTCGCGTCAATGGCGTTGACGCCATTGTTTGTACCAGGTCTCCTGGCAAACGACATGGACCGCACCAGCCCTCTGCGTGTGGTCGCGGGTTGCGGGCTGGCCGCCGCATTCGTCGTGCCAACGACATGGTGGATCCAATCAGTCGTCGAAGGAACAGGGCTGCAACTTCCGTGGATCCTGTTGGCGGTTGCCACGTTCTTCACCATCTTCTGGAAGTCGATGCGGCAGCTGTACCGCCACTTCCACCCGGTCCAGGTCGACGAAGGAATCGAAGTCGACGACGACTATTCGTCGGAGATGCCCGACGACGTGCCGGTGTGGACTTCCGCCGAGCTCGACGAAGAGCCGGACGACGAACTGGTCCAGGCAATGGAGCCGGATGACGACGACGATCTCGACAGGGAATTCGAGGAGCTCATGCCTGCCGTCGCGATCGAAGAGCCCACCTGGCCGAGTGTCGATCGTCGCCAAGCGGGGCGACCGTGGAGCGATCGACCGGCGGTGACGGTGCCCGACGATCTCTCGGGCCTCGACTGGAGCGACCTGGTGCCGAACGTCTACTCGATCGACTCCACAGCCTGGAGCGCCAAGGGCAACAAACGTTGGCAGGACGCCCATCCCGACGCATGGGAGGACGCCGACCGTTGGTTGGCCGACGCGCTCACTCCACGCGATCGCGACTCGCGAGTCGCCTAACTGCTAGTCGCCCACTCGGGCGCGAATCCGGAACCCCCCAGTACCAGAATCGCGCCCAAGGGCTTCTATGTATATAGCGGCTGCTTCAGCCTTCCGCTGCATCTCCGGGCACTGCATCTGTGGAATAGGTGCCATGGATGTTGCTGAGCCATGCCGCCGGGTCTTCGTCGACATCGCTGGAGAAGTACGCCATCGGCTGATACTCCGGAGCCTTCACATCGAACTCGCGGTATCGCATCATGCCAGAGCCCGCTGGGATCAGCTTGCCGATGATGATGTTCTCCTTGAGGCCGATGAGGTTGTCGCCCTTGCCGTCGATGGCGGCTTCGGTGAGGACCCTCGTGGTCTCTTGGAACGATGCCGCCGACAACCACGACTCGGTTGCCAACGATGCCTTGGTGATGCCCATGAGTTCGGGGCGGCCCTCGGCAGGCTTCTTGCTGTCTTCGACCATCCGGCGGTTGGTGTCGCGGAAAACCTTGGCATCGGCACGCTCGCCGGGCAGGAATGAGGTATCGCCTGGCTCCTGGACGCCGATTCGACGGGTCATCTGACGGACGATCAGCTCGATGTGCTTGTCGCTGATCGACACACCCTGGTCGCGATACACCTTCTGGACCTCTTCGACGAGGTACGTCTGGGTCTCGCGGATGCCCTTGATCTCCATGATCTCCTTCGGATCGAAGGGACCGTCGGTGATCGGTTCGCCGGCCTTGATGTCTTGGCCGTCGGTGATGATGGCCCGGCTACCCGTCGGCAAGATGACCTGATGCTCATCACCCTGGTCGTCGATCACGGTGACCGGGATGCCCTTGCCTTCGTCGTCACCAATGCGAACGACGCCGCTGGCACGAGCCAGGCGGGCCGAGCCGCGAGGCGTACGTGCCTCGAACAGCTCCACGACGCGAGGCAGGCCGCCGGCGATGTCCTTACCCGCCACACCACCGGTGTGGAAGGTACGCATCGTCAACTGAGTACCGGGCTCGCCGATCGACTGGGCGGCGATGACGCCGACAGCCTCGCCGAGCTCGATCGACTTGCCAGTGGCCAGCGAACGGCCGTAGCACAACGCGCACACGCCCAACTCGGCGTCACACGTGAGCACCGAGCGGATACGGACACGGTTGACTTTGGGATCGTCGCGCAGCGCAGCCATCTCGTCGTCGCCGATGATGGTGTTCCTGGCGATCACCGAGCCGTCGCTGAGCGTGACGTCTTGCGACAGCGCACGACCAAACAGCTTGGTCTCCAAATAGGTCCGCTTGTTGGGGGTGTCCGGCGCAACGTGCTCGAGCCAGAGACCGAGGCTGCTGCCGCAGTCGGGCTCACGCACGATCAACTCCTGCGCGACGTCAACGAGACGACGGGTGAGGTACCCGGAGTCCGCAGTACGCAGCGCGGTGTCGACCAGACCCTTGCGGGCGCCAGGCGTGGCGATGAAGTACTCGAGGGTTTCGAGGCCCTCACGGAAGTTCTTCTTGATCGGGCGAGGGATCATGTCGCCGCGTGGGTTGGCCACGAGGCCGCGCATGCCGGCGATCTGACGCATCTGGGTCATGTTGCCGCGTGCACCCGAGCCGACCATCATGTCGATCGGGTTGAACCGCTGCGCCGCGAACTCCGCTTCCATCGCCTTTTGCACGTCCGCGGTGGCGTCGGTCCAGATGCGGACTTCCTGCTGGCGGCGCTCGCCGTCGGTGATGATGCCGCGGCGGAACTGGTTCTCGACCTTGTCGGCGCGAGCCTCGTAGTCGTCGAGCAGAGCCTTCTTGGCCTTCGGCGTCTTGACGTCGTCGATCGACACGGTCAGACCACTTTGCGAGGCGTAGCGATAGCAGACGTTCTTGAGCGCGTCGAGCGCTGCGGCAACGGCCGACTTGGGATAGTTGTCGCTGAGCCGCTCGACGATCACACCCATTTCCTTCTTCTTGACCAAATGATCGATGTGACCGAACTTTTGGGTGTAGTCGGCGGGCAATGCCTCTTCGAAAAGCAGTCGACCGGCAGTCGTCTCGAACGTGTCGGCTGGACGGCCACCAATCGAGGGACGGCGCAACGTGATCAGCGAGTGCAGGTTGAGCGAACCCTCGTCGACGGCACGCAGCACTTCCCACGTGTGGCGGAAGACGCGGCCGGTGCCCTTGGAGTCATCCATGATCTCGCTGAGGTAGTAGCCACCGATGATGAGGTCCTGCGACGGCGTCACGATGGGGCGACCGGACGCGGGCGACAAGATGTTGTTGGCGCTGAGCATGAGGACGCGGGCCTCGGCCTGAGCCTCGGCGGACAGCGGCACGTGGATGGCCATCTGGTCACCGTCGAAGTCGGCGTTGAAGGCGGTGCAGACCAACGGGTGGATCTGCAGGGCCTTGCCTTCGACCAGGACGGGCTCGAAAGCCTGGATGCCCAGACGGTGCAGGGTCGGCGCACGGTTCAACAGAACCGGGTGCTCCTTGATGACATCTTCGAGCACGTCCCACACCTGCGGACGACGACGCTCGACCATGCGCTTGGCCGACTTGATGTTCTGCGACAGCTCGAGGTCGACGAGGCGCTTCATGACGAACGGCTTGAACAGCTCGAGTGCCATGAGCTTCGGGAGGCCGCACTGGTGCAGCCTCAGGGTCGGACCGGCCACGATGACCGAACGACCCGAGTAGTCGACGCGCTTGCCGAGCAGGTTCTGACGGAAGCGACCCTGCTTGCCCTTCAACATGTCGCTGAGCGACTTCAGCGGACGGTTGCCCGGCCCGGTGACGGGTCGGCCACGACGACCGTTGTCGAACAATGCGTCGACCGCCTCTTGCAGCATGCGCTTCTCGTTGTTGACGATGATCTCGGGTGCACCGAGATCGAGCAGGCGCTTCAGGCGGTTGTTGCGGTTGATCACGCGCCGGTACAGGTCGTTGAGATCGCTGGTGGCGAAGCGGCCACCATCGAGCTGAACCATCGGGCGCAGTTCCGGCGGGATCACCGGGACGACGTCGAGAATCATGGCCTTCGGGTCGTTGAGGCGGCGACCGTGGTCGTCGCGCTGATTGAACGAGGCAACGATCTTGAGACGCTTGATTGCCTTCTGACGGCGCTGCGCCGACAGCGGCTTGCGGCCACTGGCGTTGTGGTCGATCGCGCTGCGCAGCTTGACCTCTTCGACATCGAAGTCGAT
>JAENVT010000135.1 GCA_016650435.1 Ilumatobacteraceae bacterium | reverse complement strand
CGCACCCGCAAGGGCCCGAAGAAGACCGTCGCCAACAAGAAGAAGGCAGTGAGGAAGTAATGGCCAAGCCGAAGCCAGGTGGGCGTCGCCCCCGCAAGCGCGAGCGCAAGAACGTCACCGTTGGTGTCGTTCACATCAAGAGCTCGTTCAACAACACGATCGTGTCGATCACCGATACAGAGGGCAACGTCATCTCGTGGGCCTCGTCAGGTGGCGTCGGCTTCAAGGGTTCGCGCAAGAGCACCCCGTTCGCCGCGCAGATGGCTGCCGAGAAGGCTGCCCGCGCCGCGATGGAACATGGTTTGCGCCGCGTCGAAGTACAGGTCAAGGGCCCCGGTTCCGGCCGTGACACCGCGGTGCGCAGCATCCAACAGACCGGCATCGAGGTCACCTCGATCAAGGACGTCACCCCCGTACCCCACAACGGCTGTCGTCAGCCCAAGCGCCGCAGGACCTGATCGATATGGCTCGTTACACCGGCCCGAAAGTGCGCATCTCGCGCCGACTCGGAACCAACATCTTCGAAAACGAAAAGGGTCGCAAGGCCCTCGAGCGTCGTCCGTTCCCGCCTGGGGCGCACGGTCGCACCCGTCGCCGCAATGCCGGCAGCGAGTACCTCGCCCAGCTGCAAGAGAAGCAGAAGGCGAAGTACATCTACGGTGTGCTCGAGCGTCAGTTCCGCAACACCTACGAAGAGGCAGTCCGCCTGCAAGGCCCGACGGGTGAGAACCTCTTGCGCCTGCTCGAGCAGCGTCTCGACAACGTCGTGTATCGCGCCGGTTGGGCCAGCACACGTCCGCAGGCTCGCCAATTCGTCAGCCACGGCCTCATCCATGTCAACGGCAAGCGCGTCAACATCGCCAGCTACCGCGTCCGCAGGGGAGAGGTCATCAGCTTGCCCCCGAAGTCTCGCGAGATGATTGTGATTCAACACAACCTCGATGTCATCGATCGCAACGTCGTCGGCTGGCTCGAGGTCGGAGACGGTGGCAAGCAGGTCACCGTTCGAGATCTTCCGCAGCGCGACCACATCGACGTACCGGTACGCGAATCGCTCATCGTCGAGCTCTACTCCAAGTAATTCGAACTCCACCAAGCAGTCAAAGGCACCTTCATGCTCGTCATTCAGCGCCCCACCGTCGAAGCCATCGGCGACGAAGACAACAACCGTCAGCGTTTTGCCGTCGGCCCGCTCGAGCCCGGCTTCGGCCACACCATCGGTAACTCGCTCCGCCGCACCCTGCTCTCCTCGATTCCAGGTGCAGCCATCACTGCTGTGCGTTTCGACGACGCGCTTCACGAGTTCGACACCATCGCCGGCATCTCCGAAGATGTCACTGACATCATCTTGAACCTCAAGGACATCGTCCTCACCTCGACCAGCGACGACGACATCGTGCTTCGTCTCGACGTGCGCGGTGCAGCCGACATCACGGCCGGCGACATCAAGTGCCCCACCGAGATCGAGGTCCTCAACACGGACCTGCACATTGCCACGCTCAACACCAAGGGTCGCCTCGCTGTCGATCTCACCGTGGGCCGCGGCCGTGGCTACCTGTCCAGCGACCGCGACTCGCAGAACCGCACCATCGGCGTCGTGCCGATCGATGCAATCTTCTCGCCTGTTCGCCGGGTGATGTTCGAGATCGAACCCACCCGTGTCGAGCAGAGCACCAACTACGAGCGCCTGGTTCTCGACATCGAGACCGACGGTTCGATCACGCCTCGCGAGGCCCTGGCTTCTGCCGGCGCAACGTTGCGTTCGCTGGTCGACTTGGTCGCCAACCTCAGCGACGAGCCGCAGGGCCTCGAGCTCGGTGAGGTTGCCGCTGTTGCCGCTTCCTCTCCCGACCTCGACTTGCCGATCGAGGATCTCGACCTGTCGGAGCGTCCACGCAACTGCCTGAAGCGTGCCCAGATCAACACCGTGGGCGAATTGCTGACCAAGACCGAGGACGATCTGCTCAACATCACCAACTTCGGGCAGAAGAGCCTCGACGAGGTCAAGCAGAAGCTCGACGAGCGCGGCTTGACGCTGCGCGGCTGATTCACAAAGCGCTGATCCAAGACGTCACGGAGATACCGACATGCCCGCAACCCCACGCAGAGCCCGCAACTTTGGCGGCAGCTCGCAACACCAGAAGTTGATGATGGCCAACCTCGCCGCGTCGCTGATTGCCGCAGAAGGCATCACCACCACCGAGGCAAAGGCCAAGGCGCTGCGCCCGATCGCCGAGAAGCTGATCACCAAGGCCAAGAAGGCCCAGGACGAAGACGCCATGCGCATTCACCGCATCCGGCAGATCCAGGGCTACCTCGGTGACAAGGAAATGACCCACAAGCTGGTCAACGAAGTTGCCCCGCGCTACGAGGATCGCAACGGTGGATACCTGCGCATCCTCAAGCTCGGCCCGCGCCAAGGCGACAACGCCCCAATGGCGCGCATCGAGCTCGTTTAGGGATCTAGCGATTCGTGGAGTGTTTGGCGCCCATCTGGGTGCCTCGAGGCACTCCGCACCGGTTGTGATACGCCGATTCGGCGTTTGGCTGCGATCTGGGCGCCACGCTCGTTCGCTGACTAGAGCAAGTTCGTCGCTCCGTGGCACCCAGATTGTCCTGCGTTCTATCGTGGAGCCCAGACGGAGCGCGGATCGGAGCGAAGTGTTGCCCGACCGCACCATGCTGGTGCGGAGTGACAACACTTCGTCCACGACGCCTCTCACCTTGGTGTTCAGCGGATCTGGGCGCCGCTCTGCTAGATACTCGCTCGGCCCTCGAACATCGTGGCGCAGCGACTACATCGCGCCCGCGCTGGCCGTCCTGCAGGCCCACGGAACCATCATCACCGTCATCGCAGCCACGCCACTGCGTAGGCTGGTGAGGTGAGCAAGCACCACATCTCCATTGCATATTGCGTGCCTTGAGACTATTCAGAGCGCGCCGTGAGCGCCGCCCACGATCTGTTGCACGACTATCAACACGTCATTGCTGAACTGACCCTGATCACAGGTTCGAAGGGCGTCTTCGATGTGGTGGTCGACGGGGAGGTGCTGTACTCGAAGAAGAACACGGGTCGGCACGCCGAACCCGGCGAGGTCCTGCAGTTGTTCCGCGACCAGTACGCAGATGGCGTCGTGGTCTACGAGCACTGAGACACTCAGGGCCGACGGGCCCCGACGAGCATGAACTGAGGCCGCTCGATCTCAACCGCCCATTCTGGGTGCTCGGCAATCTGCGCCGATGTCGGTCCCCATTCGCACAGGTTCTCGAGCACAAAGCCTGCGTCGCGCAGGCAAGTCACGTAGGTGGCGATCGTGCGGTGATATTTCGCTACGCCTGGTGCGAGCCAATCGGTCGTTCGCGGTCCTTCGACCAGGTACTGATCGACGGGCCACGAGACACGGCCTGACTCGTCGCTGACGAACTGTGGCTTCGACGGCGCGGTGTAGATCGGGTGTTCGGCGGAGAACACGAACACGCCCCCGGCAACGAGCGACTGGAGAACCATCTCCACGAATCGTTCAAGGTCTGCGAGGTAGTGCAGCGTCAACGAGCTGTATGCAACATCGAACGCGGCCGGCAGAAGCTCCATGTCGTCGAGATCGCGGCGTTGATACGTGATGCGGATGTCGTCGGTCGATGCCGCGGCGCGCGCGAGCATCTTCTCCGACAAGTCGATGCCGAGAACGGCCGCAGCTCCGGCCTCGGCGGCCCACCGCACGAACCATCCGAATCCGCAGCCGAGGTCGACAACGCGAAGCCCCGACATCTCCGGCAGCATCGCCCGCAGCGTCGGCCACTCCGGTGCGCCGTCGAGACCTTCGATCGATCGTCGTAGGCCGGAGTAGGCGGCGAAGAACTCCTCGTCGTCGTAGATATTCTGGGCCATGCCGGGCAAGGTAGTTGACGTCTAGTCTGCCGCTCGTGCGCTTTCGGTTGATACCTCGCGACAACGGGTTCTATCCCCTCTTCGAACAGCAGGCCGCCACCGCCGTCGATACGGCGATCCAGCTCGAGAAGTTGATGGCATCGCTGCCGATCGTTTCTGATCGTGTCGACACGATCGTCGCCGCCGAGCGCGCAGGTGACGAGGTGATGCGGCTGGTGCGCACTCGGCTGGAGACGTCCATCGTCACCCCGTTCGACCGCGAAGACATTCAGTTCTTGGCCAACTCGCTCGACGATGTGCTCGACGAGATGCGCGCAGCTGCCGACCTCGCCCACCTCCATCAACTCTCGTCGCCACTGGCGGGTGTCACCGAGCTTGTCGGGTTGCTGCGCAAGATCGTCGAGGCCAACAAGACATTGGTCGGCAAACTTTCGACTCTGGATGACGTCCACGGCGACATCGACGAGATCGACTCGATCGAAAGTCAGGCCGACGCCTGCTACCGGCGCATCATGGCCGAACTCTTCAGTGGCACGCACGCTGCGCTCGACATTTTGAAGTGGAAGGACATCGTCGAGGCGGTCGAGCGCGCTATCAATGCGGTAGAGGATGCCAGCGACGTCATCCAAGCGATTGCCGTGAAGCACGCCTGAAACATGACCACGACATTGCTGGTCGCTGTTGTAGCGATTGCTTTGATCTTCGACTTCGTCAACGGCTTCCACGACGCCGCCAACTCGATCGCCACCGTCGTCGCGACGCGCGTGCTCAAGCCCTGGCAGGCAGTGATCTGGGCGGCATTTTGGAACTTCATAGCGTTTGCAATACTCCCGCTCAAGGTCGCCAACGAGATCGCCAAGATCATCGACAGCAACGTGGTTTCGATCGGCTTGGTGTTTGCCGGGCTACTCGGCGCGATCTTCTGGAACGTTTTTACCGCGGTGCTCGGATTGCCCTCATCGTCATCGCATGCCTTGATCGGCGGAATGGTCGGGGCGGGTATCGCTAAATCCGGAGGCCACGTCGTCAATCTCGACCGGGTTCAGAAGACGGCGGTTTTCATCGTCTATTCGCCGCTGCTCGGCCTGTTGCTGGCCTTCGTCCTGATCGTTCTGGTGATGTGGCTCGTGCACCGCAGCCATAACAAGCGCGGTGTCAATCGGACGTTTCGAAGTTTGCAGCTGGTGTCGGCGGCAGCCTTCAGCCTCGGGCACGGCGCGAACGATGCCCAGAAGACGATGGGGATCATCGCCGCCCTGCTCGTCGGCGCGCACAAGCTCGACGCCAACGTGCTCAAACAGACCGACGCCATGCCACTGTGGATCGTGCTGTCGTGTCACAGCGCGATCGCGCTTGGCACCATGTTCGGCGGCTGGCGTATCGTTCGCACGATGGGCAACAAGCTGACCCGCTTGCAGCCAATGGGCGGTGTCTGCGCCGAGAGCGCCGCTGCCGCGACCTTGTTCTTCGCCTCATACAAGGGAATTCCTGTCAGCACGACCCACACCATCACGGGGGCGATCGTCGGAGTTGGTTCCGCCGACCGCATGTCCGCGGTGAATTGGAACGTAGCCAGTCGAGTCGTCTGGGCATGGGTGTTCACAATTCCGGGCGCGGCACTTGTGGCGATGCTGTCGTATTGGGTTGTGGCGGCGGTCAGCTGATGGATCGTCGCGCCGTGTTCTTCCTCTGTAGCGCCCTTGTCTGCGCAGTGCTGAGCTTTGTCACACCGTCCGAACTTCGCTGGGTCGGCAACGTGATGGCCGTTGCGTATGCGGCACTGGCAGCGGCCTCGTGGCTCGACCACTCGTCTCGTCGTCGCAGCAACCGTTGAGCACCATGCTGCGACGGGCCGTGCTGACCGTCGCGTACGAAGGCACGGCGTTCCACGGATTCGCCGAGAACGACGGAGTTCGAACAGTGATGGGTGACCTTCGCGAGGCCGTCGAAAGGGTCGTGCGGCAGCCCGTCGATCTCGTCGGCGCAGGACGCACCGACGCCGGTGTGCACGGTTGGGGCCAGGTCGTCAGCTGCGACCTTCCCGACGACACCGATCTCGCAACGTTGGTGCGCCGCGTCAATCGCATGTGCGGTCCTGCCGTGGTTGCTCGCGCCGCTGTGTGGGCCGAGCCTGGCGACTTCAGCGCCCGCTTCACAGCGAAATGGCGGCACTATCGATACGACATATGGAACGCGCCGGAGCCGAACCCATTTCTTGCGTCGACCTCGTGGCACGTCTTCAATCCGTTGTCGTTGCCGACACTGCGACTGACGTGCGATCCGTTGATCGGCGAGCATGACTTCTCGTCGTTCTGCCGGCGCCCGCGGCTGATACCGGGTCAATCGGAGCCATCGATGACCCGCAATGTGATGTTGGCTCGTTGGTCGGAGGTGCCAACCGACTATGGCTGTGGCTTGCTGCGTTTCGAGATCCGCGCCAACGCGTTTTGTCATCAAATGGTGCGGGCGATCGTCGGCACGATGGTCGATGCGGGCGCGGGCAGGCTGCAGGCCGGCGAGATTCGCGGAATCCTGCTTGCCAAGGATCGTCAGTTTGCCGGTCAGGTTGCTCCGGCTCAGGGTCTGTGCCTCTGGGAAGTCGGCTATGACTGAGCGCGGCACGACGACTCGACGGGAACAATGCTGCGAACATGGTCGTTAACACCGAAGCGCAGCTGTAGGGAGAGTCGATGTCACCACAACGAATCCTGATCATCTCCACGCCTGTCGGCCCGCTGGGTAGCGGTACGGGTGGCGGCGTCGAGCTGACCCTGCACAGCCTGGTTCTCGGCCTCACTGGGCTCGGTCACCGTGTCGAAGTGTTGGCACCAGAGGGTTCGCTGCATGTTGGCGCAGTGGTCCACCAGATTCCCGGTGCCCTGCAGCCGAGCGCGCACGGCGATGATCGAGACACGCTTGTCAGCATCCCTGCCGACGGCGTCTTGGCGGCGATGTGCGAATGGGCGCGAGTCCATCAGGACGAATTCGACGTCATCCTCAACCTGGCCTACGACTGGCTGCCGTTCTTCCTCACGCCATTCTTCGTTGCGACTCCACTGGCCCACCTCGTCAGCATGGCGACGCTCAGCGATGCGATGGACGACGCCATCACGCGTGCGGCCGCATTGCGCCCGCGCAACGTGGCGATGCACAGCCACGCCCAGGCCGAGACGTTTCCCACGCTGGCCGGCGTGGTGCCGGTGATCGGAAGCGGGATTGCCGTCGAGCGCTACGACATGCACATGACAGCAGACGAGCCGCGTTACCTCGGCTTCGTTGGCAGGATCTCTCCCGAGAAGGGTCTTGAAGACGTTGTCGCGGTCGCCGAAGCCAGCGGGCTGCCGCTGAAGGTTTGGGGACTGATGCAGGATCAGACGGTATGGGACGCCGCCAACAAAGCGCATCCGGAGGCGCAGGTCTCGTACGAGGGTTTCCTGCCCACCGACGAACTGCAGGCGGCCATAGGCGGCTGTGCAGCGATCGTGATGGCACCGAAATGGGTGGAGGCGTTCGGGAACGTTGCGATCGAGGCGATGGCCACGGGTGTGCCGGTGATTTCGTACCGGCGTGGCGGACCAGCCGAGATCATCGACGACGGCAAGACCGGTTTCCTGGTCGATCCCGACGATGTAGACGGGCTGATCGCCGCTGTCGGTCGAATCGATGAGCTCGACCGTGTGGAATGTCGCCAGCGTGTCGAGGAGCAGTACTCGATCGAGGCTCTTGCTGGCAGGATCGAGGAATGGCTCGACGCGGTGATCGAGTGTCACCGCAACTCGTGGTCCGCCAATCGCGCCTGAAAACAGCCCCACGCTTGCCGCTTTCGGCCAGAAGCCCGTATCATTTCACGGTTCCCTGGCGACGCATCGCCCGGCGGCGACACGTCTTTCTGCCAAAGAAATCCAAAGGTTCTGAAATGCCTACTTACAGCCCGAAAGCAAGTGAGATCACCCGCGCTTGGCACGTCATCGACGCCGAGGGCTTGGTTCTCGGTCGCATGTGCACCGAGGCTGCCCGCGTGCTGCGCGGCAAGCACAAGCCGACCTTCGCTCCCCACATCGATTCGGGCGATCACGTCGTAGTCATCAACGCCAGCAAGATCGTGCTGACCAAGGACAAGGCTGCCAACAAGGGCGTGTACCGCTACAGCGGTTACCCGGGCGGCATGAAGACCGAAACCTACGAGAAGTTGCTCGGCCGCAAGCCGGAAGAAGCAATCCGTCGCAGCATCCAGGGCATGTTGCCGAAGGGCCCACTCGGGCGCCAGATGATCAAGAAGCTCAAGGTCTATGCCGGCCCAGAGCACCCTCACGCCGCCCAGCTCCCAGTTGTCCTCGATCTCGCTGCGGCCAAGGCCCGTTGAGCGCGAAAGGAACCCGATTCATGGCAACCAAACCGCTCACCCAGACCACCGGTCGTCGCAAGGAAGCGGTCGCTCGCGCCCGCCTGCGCCCGGGCACCGGAACGCACACGATCAACGGCAAGGCATTCGACGCCTACTTCACCACGGCGATGCAGCGCATGACCGTCACCGAGGCGCTACGCGTCACTGAAACCGAAGGCAACTACGACATCGATGCCACGATGCACGGCGGCGGCATCAGCGGCCAAGCCGGTGCACTGCGCATGGCGATTGCCCGGTCCCTCGTGGAGCTCGATCCCGATGCCCGAGCTGCGTTGAAGAAGGCCGGCTTGCTCACCCGCGACCCACGTCGCAAAGAGAGCAAGAAGTACGGCCTCAAGAAGGCCCGCAAGGCCCCGCAATACACCAAGCGCTGATCGAAGCGGCCATGGGCCAGCTTCGGTTTGGAACAGATGGAGTCCGCGGTCGCGCATTGACCGAACTGACGACCGACTACGTCGCCTCGCTCGGCCGCGCCGCTGCCGAGGTCATGAGTTCCGGCGAGTGGTTGATCGGCCACGACACACGCGAGTCGGGTCCGGTACTCGAGGAGGCGTTGATGGCCGGGCTGGCTGCCGGTGGGGCGGTGCCGCTACGAGCTGGCGTGCTGCCGACACCGGCATTGGCCTACCTTTCGGCGCTGCACGGTCTTCCCGCGGCGATGATCACTGCGTCGCACAACCCATGGGAGGACAACGGAGTCAAGATCTTTGCACCCGGCGGATTGAAGCTCTCCGACGAGACGGAGCGGGCCATCGAAGCTTTGATTCGTGCCGACGTGGACGTATCGGTGCAGGACAATCTCGGTCGTTCGATCACAGCCACTCCGTACTTCGACTACCTCGTCGACACGATCGGGCGGCAGGGCCTACGCGGGCTGCGCATCGTTGTCGATTGCGCCAACGGGGCGATGTTCGAGGCGGCGCCGGAGGTTGTCCGCAGGCTCGGCGCCGACATGATCGTGATCAATGCTGAGCCGAACGGGCGCAACATCAATGATCACTGCGGAGCAACCTATCCTGCGACACTTTCCGGCGCGGTCGTTTCCAATGCGGCCGACATCGGCCTGGCGTTCGACGGCGATGGTGACCGGCTCATCGCCGTCGACCACCTCGGCAATGTGGTCGACGGCGACAGGATGATCGCGCTCGCCGCGCTGCAGCTGCGCGACGAAGGTCAACTCACCGACGACACCGTGGTCGTGACCGTGATGAGCAACCTCGGCTTTCACAAGGCGATGGATGCAGCGGGCATCAAGGTGATCACGACTGCGGTCGGCGACCGTTCCGTGCTCGAAGCATTGGATGCCGGCAACTTCGCCATCGGTGGCGAGCAAAGTGGGCACATCGTCTATCGACATCTGGCGACGACCGGCGATGGTCTGCTCGCCGGACTGAGGCTCGCGGCCTACGTTCGCAACAGAGAGAAGTCGCTGGCAGAGCTGGCCGGTGAGGTCATGACGTCGTACCCGCAGGTGCTCGTCAACGTCAAAGTTGCCCATCGGCATCCGAACGTCGATGTCGAGTTGGCAGCCGAGATCGCTGCCGCGCTCGAATCGCTCGACGGTGAGGGTCGAATCCTCGTGCGGTCGAGCGGCACCGAGCCGTTGATCCGAGTGATGGTCGAGGCCGCCAACCAGCCACTGGCCCAAGCGACGGCCGACACATTGGCGGAGGTCGTGTTGGCCCGCTTCGGGTGATCTCGTGATCGCTGGGCCAGGTACGAAATGTTCGCTCAGACCGTAGATTTCGTGACTTGTCTCACTCGGGGGCGACCGGTCTGCGCTGGTGGCGCTCGGTAGCCTGGTCAGTCATGTGCGGCATCATCGGCATCCTCAGCAGACCGTCCAATCGAAGGGTGCCGGAGCCCGCCGAGTTACTCACTCACCTCGACCAGGCCGTAGCCGCTGGCAACCTGTCCGACGCTGCAGCTGCGGTACGGCGTTGCGATGATCTGCTGAAGGGTGTGCCCGGCGTCAGCGCGTTGATCGGTCGCTACGAGCTGGCGGTTGGGATAACCGCCAGGCTCGACCAACTCGATGCGCGCGTCGCCGAGACCGAGAGCGACATCGAGTCGAACGAGTCGATCGATCCCGACGAGCAGGAGCGAATTGCCACCCAGTTGATCGATCTACGCGACGCGACGTGGGCGGTTCGAAACGATCGGCTGCGTACCGCTCGCGAGGTCGAGGCATTGGTCGGCCGCGACAGTACGGTCGCTGCAGTCGCCGGATACCTCGCCGTGCAGCAGTCGCTGTCGGCGCTCGATCGCCTCGAGGTGCGCGGTCGCGACTCCGCCGGGTTGCACCTCTTCGTGTGGAACCACGGATTGTCAGCTTCCGACCCGGTCGTGCGACGAATGCTCAGCGAACGCAACACCGATCCACTGTTCCAGAACGGTTCGGTGCGCGTCGCTGGTCAATGCTTCAGCTTCGTGTACAAGGCAGCCAAGGAGATCGGCGAGCTCGGCGACAACACCCGCGCCCTGCGCACGGCTATCGCAGCAGACGCGCTGTTGCGACTTGCTCTGTCGCAGGCCGATGCCCGCGTCACCGTGCTCGGTCACACGCGGTGGGCCAGTGTGGGAATCATCAGCGAAGCCAATTGTCACCCGCTCAACAGCGAAGAGCTCGAACAGAGCGGGGGCGCGCCATACATGGTCGCTGCGCTCAACGGCGATGTCGACAATCACGCCGACATAAAGGTGCACCACGGTCTGCACATCGCCGGTCCGATCACCACCGACGCCAAGGTCATCCCAGCCGTGATGGCCCGGCATGTCGCATCGGGTGTAACCGATGTCGGTGAAGCCTTCCGTCGCACGGTTGCCGAGTTCGAGGGCAGCGTGGCGATTGGTGCGGCCGCGGCAGATCAGCCCGATCACCTCTACCTGGCACTGCGGGGCAGCGGGCAGGCGTTGTACGTCGGACTGGGCGACGACTGCTACATCGTGGCCAGCGAGCCGTACGGCGTTGTCGAAGAGACGATTCGCTTCGTCCGGATGGACGGCGAGTCGCCGTCGCCATCCGGCAGCCGCGGACAGGTTTTCATTCTCGATGGCGCGCAGTCCGGAGATCTCGCCGGTGTCCGCCGGATCGCGTACGACGGAGGCGATCTGCCCTTGACAGAGAGCGACGTGGCCACGGCTCAGGTCACGACTCGCGATATCGACCGTGGCGACTCGCCGCACTATCTCCTGAAAGAGATCAGCGAAGCCCCCGCGAGTTTTCGCAAGACCGTTCGCGGCAAGATCGTCGAGATCGATGGGTTGCGGCGCGCCTCGGTGGGTCTTCGCGCTCTGCCTGCCGACATCCGTGCCCGGTTGGCTGACGGGAGCATCACCAAGATCAAGGTCATCGGTCAAGGCACAGCGGCGGTTGCGGGTTGCAGCATGGCCGCGATCCTCGATGGTCTCGCCGACGGCAAGCTAGACATCGATCCGATCACCGCCACCGAGCTCAGTGGCTTCGGGATGCGTCTTGACATGACCGACACGCTCGTCGTGGCCGTCAGCCAGAGCGGCACGACGACCGACACGAATCGCACGGTCGATCTCGTCCGTAGTCGCGGCGCAGCAGTGCTGGGAATCGTCAATCGGCGAAACAGCGATCTCACCGACAAGGCCGACGGCGTGATGTACACCAGCGATGGGCGTGACGTCGAGATGAGCGTTGCTTCGACCAAGGCGTTCTACGCGCAGGTCGCGGCCGGTGTGCTGCTGGCATGCGCGATCACCGAAGCCGCAAATGTCGGTTCGGCACAGCGCCGCCACGACTTGCTGACATCCCTGCGACAGGTGCCGGAGGCGATGCTCGAGGTGCTGGCCCGGCGCGACATCATCGCCGAAGCAGCCCGACGCTTTGCCCCGCCGAAGCGTTACTGGGCCATCGTCGGCAGCGGTCCCAACACGGTCGCCGCAGAAGAAGTGCGGATCAAGCTCAGCGAGCTCTGCTACAAGTCGATCGCCTGCGATATCACCGAAGACAAGAAGCACATCGATCTGTCCAGCGAGCCGTTGATCCTGGTCTGCGCTGCCGGGCTGGTCGGCGGCACAGCGGATGATGTTGCCAAGGAAGTGGCGATCTACAAGGCCCATAAGGCGACCGCGATCGTGGTGGCAACGGAAGGCGACGAGCGGTTCGCCGCCGCTGCAGCCGTGCTGACGGTCCCCGCGGTCGACTCGGCGCTGGCGTTCGTGCTCTCGGCCATGGTCGGGCATCTTTTCGGTTACGAGGCTGCCCTGGCAATCGACGCCTCGGCTCGTCCGTTGCGCGAAGCACGAGAAGTGATCGAGCAGGCCTTGATCACGTCAGACAATGGCGACTACGTGCTCCGCACAGTTCGCCAGGGAATCGGGCAGCATGCCGATCGATTCGGGGAGGGCCTGCGCTCCGGTCTGTACGACGGGCATCTCGAGGCATCCACCGCCGTGCGGCTGTCGGCTCTGCTCGCGGACCTGCGCGACGATCTTCCCCTCGAGGCCTATCACCGCGCAACCGGCAAGGTGGCGACGCCCGGTGTGATGATCGATGATCTCACGGCTTCGCTGACCCGGGCGATCGAGGAGCTGACCAGGCCGGTCGACGCGATCAAGCATCAGGCCAAAACGGTCACCGTCGGTATCAGCCGCAGCGACGAAGGAGTGCTCGATCGGGCCCTCGTGCAAGCCACTCTGTCGGCAGGTGCCGGCCGCGATGCGCTCAGCTACCACACGCTCAAGGTGCTCGCCGACCTCGATCCGGCTGTGCAATCGGTCGCCGGGTACACGCGCTATCGCATCGACGGAGATCCGGCAGGCGACGCCCAGATTGCCATCGTCGATCGCGGTGGGCTTTCCACCGAAGTGCCGAGTCGGGTCGAACGCAATCCCCAATTGGTCGGTACCAAGCGTCGTGTCGCCGCCGAGCGCCAAGTCCTGGTCGCACGGGGACGCAGTGACGGTCGCACGGTCATCTTCGTACCGGAGGTCAAGGCCGGGGTGTGCATCGGCATCACGTTGTTGCATGTGCAATTTCATAATCGGTTGCCCGCTGCGGTCATGCGTGGCGTGTTGCAGGGATACGACCATCGTTACGACCGCCTGGTCGACTGGGTGTCTGAGACCGAGGGCGTCTTCCGCGACGATCTGCTCGGCGAGTTCTCCGTCGCAGATCTGCTGATTGCCCCAATCTCCGAGGCCGCTGACCAGTGGCGTTCGTGATCTGCGGGATCGGCGTCGACGCTGTCGACATCGAGCGATTCCGTAGATCGTTGGAACGCACGCCGTCGATGCGCGAACGGCTGTTCACCGAGCACGAACTTGCTTACGTCGCGCCAAAGGCGGACCCGGTGCCATCGCTGGCGGCCAGGTTTGCGTCGCGAGAAGCCGTGATGAAGGCAATGG
>JAENVT010000134.1 GCA_016650435.1 Ilumatobacteraceae bacterium | reverse complement strand
GTATGCGGCTGCAACGACCGCGAGCGTGATGATGAACGGTCCATCGACAAACTCCACGATGTCGCCGCCAAGATCGCTCTCGTGGAGAATCTGATGAACCCGTGTTGAATCGTCGATCCCCTCTGGCGAGGATGCCTCGATCAGTACGGTCCAGATCTCCTGGTCAGTGCGCATGGTGATAGACCTCGATGTAGAGATATTGGACTCCAGTTCGACTGCACTCTCGCGAACACGCGCGCCAATCTTGCGACAGAAATGTGGCGGTTCTGTGGCAACCTCGTGCCGAACGACGACATCGATCGGGATACGCGGCCAGCCTTCAAGATCACACGCCCGGCTTTCAGTGCGATGGGTGGGTGTCTACCCCCAAGCAGGCATCGCCACCAGATCGTGGGGATCGCGATTGAAACCGTACGTGGTCTGATATCGGCTCAGCTACCGCCATACCGGTCACGAACAACAAGATGCCGGAGCATTTGTGAACGGCGCGTGAACCAGAGCCGATCGGATAGATCAATGCCCGGTGGGAGCTATTGTCAGTCGTACAACAAGGTGTGCCGGGAAGTCTGGTCGGCGATGTCAAGGAGACTTCCCATGGATCGCGCCACTCGTCGCCCCAGATCGCCCGTTGTCCGCATGCTGTCGCCCTTGCGCGACTTTCTCGCCACCGAGGCATCCGGAGCAATCCTGCTCGCTGGCGGTGCAGTAGTTGCGCTCGTCTGGGCAAATTCGCCGTGGTCGCAGTCGTACGACGATCTGTGGAGCACCAGGGCCGGAATCTCCGTCGGCGGACACTCGTTGGTGCTCGACCTTCGCCACTGGATCAACGACGGATTGATGACTGTGTTCTTCTTGGTCGTGGGGCTGGAGATCAAACGCGAGCTGACCGACGGTCACCTCTCTTCGCGTCGTGCTGCGCTCTTGCCCGGTGTGGCAGCGCTCGGCGGAATGCTCGTTCCGGCGCTCGTGTATTTGGCGATTGCGGGCACCTCAGCACCGCGTGGCTGGGCGATCCCGATGGCGACCGACATCGCGCTGGCGGTCGGCGTGCTTGCAGTCGCGGGCAGTCGTATCCCAGCCTCCCTGCGCGCCTTCCTCCTTGGTCTGGCAATTGTCGATGACATCGGAGCGATCGTGATCATCGCCGCGGTGTATTCGACCGGCGTCATGTTCGGTTGGCTCACTGCCGCCGCCATTGGCATCGTTCTCACCATCGCCGTGGATCGTCTCGGCGTCTACTCGACATGGATCTACGTTCTCATCGGCGGCTTCGTGTGGTTCAGCCTCCACGAGGCTGGGATCCACCCCACGATCGCCGGGGTGGCGATGGGCCTTCTCGCGCCGTCCACGCCCCGGCTGCATCGGGATCTGATTGACAGCGACGAGCTGACAAACCTGTCCGATGTGGGCGCGGCACACGCCACCAGCGACCTCGCCAGGGGCTCGGTGTCGGTCGTCGAGTGGTTGCAGCACGTGCTCCATCCGTGGACGAGCTATGTGGTCGTCCCAGTCTTCGCGTTGGCTAACAGTGGGATCTCGATCTCCTCCGATGGGCTCGCCGATGCGGTCAGCTCACCGATCACTTGGGGTGTGTTCTTCGGGTTACTTGTCGGCAAGCCACTCGGTGTCGTGTTCGCCACCCGCCTCACCGTTCATGGCGGGTTCGCCGAGTACCCCGAAGGCGCCGAGCCGCGCCAGATCATCGGCGTCGGTGCCGCAGCAGGAATCGGCTTCACCGTTGCACTGTTCATCACCGAACTGGCCTTCACCGATCCAGTCGATCAGTCAAACGCGAAGCTCGCCATTCTGGTTGCATCCGTTCTGGCAGCCGCCGGCTCGACTGCAATCCTCACCCTGAGGCCTCGGCCCTCAAGGGACCCGTTTCAGCGGGATCGGACCTAACGCATTGGGGGTGTCGCTACGAGCTCGGATTCTCCTGGTCGCCGACGATGAGGAGGCATCTTCAGAAGCGGACCCTCCGCTGCGCCAAACCGCGACTATCCGAAGATTGAGTCGATTCGTTGGTTTGCGACCTGTTCTTCGTCGTCGAGGGCGCCGACGTAGGTGGAGACAAGTGTTTCGACGCTGTGCCCGAGTCGTCGCGCTGTCTCGCCGAGGGGCATGCCGGCGCGGAGCCATGTGGTTGCGGCGGCATGGCGGCAGTCGTAGACCCTCATCGGCTTCTGTCCGACCGACTCGAGCGCGCGGTGCCATGAGCGTGCCCAGTTGGACGCGCTTGGTCTCGTGTTGTTGCGGGTTCGGAAGAGCAGTTGATCTGGCGACGCGAGGTTGTTCTGTTCGACCCACTCGCGGAGCATCGCGACGAGCACCGGCGGGATTGGCACGCTACGCGGGCCGGTCTTCGGTTCGCCGGGTTCATCGAATGAGATGTCGGCTTCGGTGATGTCAAGTCGTCCCCAACCGTTGGCCGGTAGCTCGGCTGATCGGACGCGGAGCATTACGACCTCGGATGGTCGCAGGCCGGCGTAGTAGGCGACTGCGGTCATCACTCTGTACGTCTTGCTGGCGGGCTGTTGCGTGACGATCGCGTCGATCGCCTCCGCCATCGCTATCGGGCTCAGCAGCGCTCGAACGTCGACGCTCCTTCTGGGACGAGCAACCTTTCGTCGTGCTCGCGTCCTCGATCGCTGCGGCCACGCGTCCGCCACGATCGCGCCGGCCTCGATCGCCGATTGAACCGAGGCGCGAGCGATGATGCGGATCCGGTTGGCGGTGTTCGCTGCCATCGGGGAACCGTCGAGCTTGAGGCCGAGCCGGCGATCGATCTCGGCAATGCACTCGCGATCGAGCTCTCCCAGCGGAAGACAGTGTCTTGCTATCCACTTCTCGTGCTGAGTATCGCGCTCGTCTTCGGAGTCGGGTGACAGCGCCGTGTAGAGGTAGACGCGCAGACCCTCCGGTGCCTTCGCCCCATGCTCGACAGCGATCGTGATGAACCTCGCGAGTGCCTCCGTCGCCGACGCCCGAGTTCGCGGCTGCCACTCCTGCCATTGATCGGCGAGCCAACGCCGCGACCACTCGTGGATGCGGACATCGCGCAGCGGCGTCTCCCACGACTCCGGTTCGCCGGTCGTCACGTCGAACCGCTCGCCAGCGTGGACAGCTTGTAACAGAGGCCCTCGGTACCGTTCGGCTTCAGCTCGGGTGCGAAACGACTTGCTCCGATGCCTACCGTCGATCGTGTAGCGCACCACCCACGGCAGCTTCGCTTGGACCGTGGACCGGCGATCCTGCACCCCGTACACCTTGACCGTCTGCATCGGT
>JAENVT010000133.1 GCA_016650435.1 Ilumatobacteraceae bacterium | reverse complement strand
GTTGCTCGCGGCGTTGGCGGGCGAGTGCGACGACGCGCTTGCCGCACTCGAGTGGATCAAGGGCCAAGCCATCGTGGATCCCGAGCGAATTGCGATGCTCGGGTCGTCGTACGGTGGCGTGATGGTGATGTTGGCCGCTGGCCGCCGGGCCGACTTCCGCGCTGGTATCAGCTTTGCCGGGCCGTCGATCACCTGGCCCGACGCCCCGGCGTTGCGGGACGTTTTGATCGAGTCGATGCGACGCACCGAGATCCCGCTGTTCCTCATCCAGGCATGGGACGACGTCCATCTGACGCCGACATATGTGCTCGGCGGTGAGCTGGCTACGTTGCAGAAGCAGCACGAAACGCGGATCTACCAGCCGCTCGGCACAGAGCGCGGCGACGGCCACGGGGTCTTCAACAAGGGCGTCGACCTGTGGTCGGTCGATGTGCGTCGATTCCTGGCGCGCTGGGTTTAGGTCCCGGTTGTACCCTCCGACCGTGACCATCAGATCGTGCATCGATGTCTGAGATGACCGCTTCGGTTCGCGACGACGTCACGACGGTGGCCATCGTCGGAGCCGGTCCGGCGGGACTTGTCGCTGCTCATCTGTTGCAGCGCGCGGGCATCGACTTCGTACTGCTCGAGCGAAACGCCAGGTCGCAGATGGAGATGCTCGCCAAGGCGGGCGCGATGGAATATCGAACCGTCGAGCTGCTGAAGGCAGTGGGTCTGGCGCCCACCATCTTGAAGTTCGACCAGACGAACTATTGCTGCGAGTTTCGCACGCCAGAGGAAAGCCTTGTCTTCGACTACGGGACGTTGACCGGCGATCGACCTCACTACGTTTACCCGCAGCACGAACTCGTCGCCCGGCTTTGCGACGCGTTGGTCGCCGTCGATGGCGATGTCCGCTTCGGCACCGAGGTCATCGGACTGACTCGCGAAGACGACGGGATCACGCTGTCGGTTCGCGATGCAACCGGCGGGACCGGGTCGATTCGTTGCCAAGCTGTGGCAGGTTGCGATGGTGCCCGCGGCGTGATCGCTGGTTCGCTACGCGACTGCAAGGTCGTCGAGCAATCGCTACCGGTGCGGTGGCTCGCCGTTCTCGGTACGACACCGGCGTTGGAACCCCACACGATCTACGCCGCTCACCCGCGTGGCTTCGCCGGGCAGATGCGGCGGCTCCCGACGCTCACGCGTTTCTACCTCGAGGTGCCCGCGTCCGACACCATCGCTGATTGGCCGGAAACCCGCGTGCGCGATGAACTGACCACGCGGCTGATGGTGCCAGGTCGGCTCGACGAGGTGCAGTTCATCGAGCCGTCACTCGTGGATCTGCGCATGCGCATGACGACGCCCATGCAAGATGGAAACGTGTTCGTCGCCGGCGATGCTGCGCATGTCATCACACCGGCTGGTGGCAAGGGTATGAACCTGGCAATCCAAGATGCCGTCGAGCTCGCGCAAGGTTTCATCGAACGCTTCGGCGAGGACCGCAACGGCGGCCGCCTGTCGCAGTACTCCGACACTCGTCTTCCGCAGATCTGGCGAACGCAGGCGTTCTCTCGTTGGATGTTGCGTCTGATCCTCGCCGGGTCGGACGAGACAGTCGATCAAAGCGACAGCAACACGTTCGGTGCGGGGCTGCGGCAAGGTTGGATCTCGGCCCTCCAGCACGACCCGACATTGGCTCGTTGGTTCGCCTATGCATACGCCGGCGTCGACCCCGACTGACCGACACTTCGGGCAGTGGAGTGCCTGGCGCCCACCTGGGTGCCGTGAAACACTCCACTCGACTCACAACGAACCGTAGACGGCGTCGATGAGAGCCCGGTTGCGCGTGCTCTGCCATCGCGGGATGACGTGGTTCATCACGTAACCGAACGCAACGCCGGCGTCGGGATCGGCGAAACCGACGGCGCCACCGGTGCCGAAATGGCCGAAGCTTGCCGGGTTCGGACCGAACGGGCGATGCGGCACCGTTGGTTTGAACCCGAGGCCGAACGTGGTCTCCTCGCCGAGCACGGGGCAGTAGCCAACGGACTGGGCACTGGTGGCTTCAGCTAAGAGCTGCGGCGAGAGCAGTCGACCCGGTTCGATCAACGCCGAGTAGGTCCGGGCGACTCCACTGGCAGAACCATGACCGTTCGTCGACGGAACCTGAGCGCTGCGCCACTCGGGCGTGTTGACAACATCCTTCGACGAGTACCCGGGCGGGTTGAAGTATCCGAGCGCGACCATCAATTGTTCGCCCGACAACTTTCCGAACTCTGCCGTGCCGATCTCGTTGGCTGGAGCCCACAGCACATCGGCGCACCGATGCTGCTCGCTGGCCGGCACGCCGCACCAAACGTCGGCGTCCAGCGACGCGGCCATCGCACGCAACCGATCCCCCGGCATGTCACCAGTGCACCGCCTGACGATCTCGCCCACCAGATGCCCATAGGTGTTGGTGTGATATGCGTGTCGCGTCCCCGGCTCCCACCACGCCTCGGTCGCGGCGAGCGCGCTGGTCATGTGCTCCCAGTTCCACAGATGGTCGTTGGTCAGGTGCTCGCGAATCGCCGGAACTCCCGCGCGGTGGCACAGGGCGTGACGAACCGTTGCTGCTTCCTTGCCGGCGACCCCAAATTCCGGCCACACGGAGGCGATCGGATCGTCGAGGCCGATCAGCCCGGAATCGACGAGCTGCAGGGCAAGCAACGCGACGAACGCCTTGCCCACCGAATAGAAATCGACCAGAGTGTCGAGTTGCCATGGACGTTGTGCCGCTTCGTCTGCCCAGCCGCCGGCGAGATCGACGACGACCCGGCCGCCGATGATGACGCACACGGCGGCGCCGACTTCGCCGCGTTCGGCG
>JAENVT010000132.1 GCA_016650435.1 Ilumatobacteraceae bacterium | reverse complement strand
GCGAGCCAGCAGCGATGCAGCAACTGGTCGTTGCCGAGCGCGGCGTTGACCCTCATCCACGCCAACGTGCGACCTGCGCCGAGATCGCCGCCGGTGACCGACGCTCGCCGGACGAATCGACGCTCGGTGGATTGCGTCCATGAGTCGGAGGTCAGAGATTCCGGGTCGGGTATGTCGGCTGCCATGGTGATGGTTTGCATGTCGATCGACGGCTCTGGGCGTTGGAATGATGCCTCGAGGTTGAGGATCGCTCCTACTGCCTGACGGGCGATGACGCGCCGAGTCGAGAAACTGCGACCGTTGCGAATTCGGTCGACTTCGAACCGGATCGGCTCAGTGTGATCTCCCCTGCGGATGAAATACGAGCGCAGCGAATGAACTTCGAGATCACCATCGACGGTGCTGGCCGCGGCGCGTAAGGCTTGAGCGACGATTTGACCGCCATACAAACCTCCCCAGGGATACTGCGGTCCAATTCCAACGAAGGTGTCCGCTCCGTGTGACTCCAGATCGAACAGTCGACTGACATCCATTGTTGGACAGAGTAACTATGGAGTTTGACGAATATGAAACTATGATGCTCTCCATGGCAAAACGAGGGCCCAAAGGGCCGATGACGGATGAACACAAAGCCGCACTTGCGATGGGACGAAACGAAGGCAACGCGGTGCGCAACTATCTCGAGGCATTGCGGAGTAACAAGCCAAAGCGGGGCCGGCGCCGTACGCGCGAATCCATTGCGGCTCGTTTGTCCGCTATCGACGCCGAGTTGGACACTGCCGACCCGATGAATGAACTGCGGCTGCGCCAAGAGCGTCGCGATCTGCAGACCGAGATCTCGGCGCTCGGGGCCAAAATCGACATCAGCGCATTGGAGAACGGCTTCGTCGCCGTCGGCAAGTCGTACAGCGCTCGCCAGAGGATCTCGTACGCTACTTGGCGCGAAATAGGGGTCGATGCTGCCGTCCTGAAGCGAGCCGGAATCAACCGCACCGATTGACTCGTTCGGGCGCTTGGCCCGAAGCACTACAGCTCGTCGAGAGCGTCGAAAACCGCTCCACTATGTTGCAACGAACGTTGCAGATCGAACGCTTCATCGAGCAACTCGGGCGCGACGACCACACGGTCGTCGGCATCGAGCAGTTCACGAAGCGACCGCTTGTCGCGCCATGCCTGGGCGGCGTTGTCTTGCACGATGCGGTACGCATCATCGCGACCAAGCCCGGCTTGCACGAGCGCCAGCAGAACCGGTTGACTGAAAACCAATCCAAAGCTGGAATCCAGGTTGGCCAGCATGCGGTCGGGAAAAACCTGAAGACCGGTGAGCAACCGCTGCATACGACGCATTACGTAGTAGGCCATCAACGAACTATCGGGGAGAACGATTCGTTCGACTGAGCTGTGTGAGATATCTCGCTCGTGCCAGAGGGCGACGTCCTGCATTCCAGCCTGAAGGTTGCCGCGCAGTACCCGAGACAAGCCAGTGATCGTCTCGGCGCTGATCGGGTTGCGCTTGTGCGGCATTGCGCTGGAACCTTTTTGACCGGGCTTGAAACCCTCCTGCACTTCCCCGACCTCGGTTCGCTGCAGATGGCGCAGTTCTACGGCGATCATTTCCATCGTTGACCCGACCGAGGCGCAGGCCCACAAGTACTCGGCATGGCGGTCGCGGGCAATCACTTGCGTTGCGGGTACCGGCGAAAGGCCGAGCCGTTCGCCGACGAAGGCTTCCACGAACGGATCGATGTTGGAGTACGTACCGACGGCACCGCTGAGTTTGCACACGGCGATCGCGGCGCGAGCCGCGCGCAGCCGCTCACGATCTCGCCCAACCTGCAGAGCCCACAACGCAACCTTGGCCCCGAACGTCGTCGGCTCGGCGTGGATGCCGTGGGTGCGCCCGATCATCACAGTGTCGCGATGGGCGTGAGCGAGTTCGGTCATCGTCTCGATGAGAGCTGAGGATGCCTCGAACAACAGGTCGGCGGCGTCGCGCAAGGCCCAGCACCACGCCGTGTCGACGACGTCGCTGGAAGTGAGCCCGAAGTGGATCCACTCCCCGGCTGGCTGGCCGATCGCGGCCTGGACGACATCGACGAATGCCGCCACATCGTGGTCGGTGACCGCCTCGCGATCACTGACCGCCTGTACGAATTCGGCATCGATGACTGGCGCGTTGGCACGGCATGTTGCGGCATCCTCGGCCGGCACGATTCCCAGCTTTGCTTGCGCTTCGGTAGCGAGGAGCTCGATCTCGAGATAGCGACCGAACCGGGTGATGTCGGCGAACACCGCCGCCATCTCCGGCAGCGAATATCGGTCGATCACTGCCACTCCAACACGGCGTCGCGTGCCGGGCCGGTGCCGACGATTCGAACCGGTACGCCGACCTCAGCCTCGACCAGTGCCACGAACTCAGCGGCTCTCGGTGGGAGATCGCTGCGACTACGCACGGCGGAGATGTCGCACAACCAGCCATCCAACACCGCGTAGACCGGATGTCCGTCGGCGTCGTACTCGGTGCACACCTTGATCTCGGCGAACGTATCCAGCACGTCGAGCTTGGTCAGCGCAACCTCGGTCAACGAATTGATGCGCACGGCTTTGCGCAGCATCACGCAGTCGAGCCACCCGGTACGTCGGCGCCGGCCGGTGACGGTGCCGAACTCGTGGCCGATGTCGACAAGCTTGTCGCCGGTCTCGTCGAGCAACTCGGTGGGGAACGGCCCGCTGCCGACCCGGGTCGTGTACGCCTTGGTGATGCCGACGATGCGGGTGAGGTACAGCGGCCCGATCCCACTACCGACGCAGGCGCCGCCGGCTGTCGGATTCGACGATGTGACGTAGGGATATGTGCCGTGGTCGAGATCAAGGAACGTCGCCTGCGCGCCTTCCAACAGCAGATGGTCGTCGGCGTCGAGCGCGTCGTGCAACAACTGCACAGTGTCGGTGACGTAGGGAGCCAGCCGTCGACCCAACGTCGCGAAGCGCTCGACGACACCGTCGACATCAAGCGGCTCACCCCCCAAGGCAACGATCTCGGCATTGTGGCTGACCGCGCGCTCCTTGACGGCTGTTGCGAAGCCGGCCGGGTCGAGAACCTCGCCGGCACGCACGCCTTCGCGTCGAGCCTTGTCGGCGTAGGCCGGCCCGATCCCCTTCAATGTGGTCCCGATCCGAGCATCGCCGCGACCCGCTTCGTAGAGCGCGTCGAGTGCCTGATGCCAGGGAAAGATGAGGTGCGCCTGACTACTGACTTTCAGCTTGGCGCAGCTGACACCGCGGCCTTCGAGCGTGTCGATCTCGTTGAACAGCGTGGGCATATCGATGACGACGCCGTTGCCGATCACCGGGATCACATGTGGGTACAGCACGCCAGATGGAACCAATTGCAGCGCGTACCGCTCCGTACCGACGACAACGGTGTGCCCGGCGTTGTGGCCGCCTTGGTAGCGCACGACATGGGTGTGTTCGCTGGCCAACAGGTCGATGACTTTGGCTTTGCCCTCATCGCCCCATTGGGCTCCAACGACGACGGTGACGGGCATGGCGAGACGCTCCTAGCGGCTTCGGGCGGAACGTGGGTGAATCCTACCCGATACCCTCGTCGCACATGTCGGTGCTGCGCTCGATGACCTGGTCGACGATGGATGAAGAGGCGCGCCGAGCCCTGTGCGCGCGTGGTTTGGAAGCGATCTTCGACGACGATCTGAAGGCGTCTATCGGTCGGATCATTGACGACGTACGAGCTCACGGCGACGAGGCGGTCTGTCGCGCCCTGAAGGACTTCGATCACGTCTCGCTGGAGCCACATCAACTGCGCGCCACTGCCGACGAGATCGGCGAGGCGAAGGTCTCCGCCGAAGTCGACCGAGCCATCGACGACGCAATCGCACACCTGCGGGCATTCAACGAACAGCTGATGCAACGTGTCGCTGACTGGAGCTTCGACAGTGAGCCTGGCCTCACCGTCGGCGAGAAGATCACGCCCATCACCTCTGCGGGTCTGTTCGTACCGAGCGGAAAGGCCAGCTATCCCAGTGTCGCCTACCAGCTGGCAGTGCCGGCGACAGTCGCGGGTGTGCCGCTGGTCGCGCTGGTCGTGCCCCCAATGCCCGACGGAGGGGGGCAGATCGACACGGCAGTTTTGGTCGTGTGTCGCAAGCTCGGGATCGACAACGTGTTCCGCGTGAATGGTCCGGCCGGTGTCGCCGCGCTCGGGTTCGGCACCGAATCGATCCCCCAGGTTCGCAAGATCGTCGGCCCCGGCAGCCCACCGGTTGCTTGCGCCCAGGTCGAGATGCAGCGCTACGGCGTGGCGACGATGATGATCCTCGGGCCGACCGAGAGCCTGGTGATCGCCGACGATTCAGCGGATCCGCGGTACCTTGCCGCCGATCTACTGAACGAGGCCGAGCACGGCACCGACTCATCAGTTCTACTCGTAACTGTGTCTACTTCACTGCGCGACAACGTCGACCGTGAACTGCAGCGTCAGCTTGCAGATCTTCCGACGGTACGCGCCGAGGCGGCGCGCAGCGCGCTTGGCATCAACGGAGGTTGTGTGATGGTTGCCGATCTCGGCGAGGCTGCCGAGGTTGCCAACCGATGGGCGCCCGAACACCTGCAGGTCGCAATCGACGCCGCGGCCGAGCAGGAATTGATCGACCGGTTGGTCAATGCCGGTGAGATTCTCGTCGGGCAGGACACGTTGTTCTGCGCCGGCAACTTCGTCATCGGCTGTCCGGCCAGCCTGCCGACGGGCGGGTTCGCCCATGTATCCAGCGGCATCACGGCCGATGCGTTCCTCAAGCGGACGGCTGTGGCTCGTGCCAACGCGAAGGCCCGCCGACGGATGACGCCGACAATCGTGGCGATGAGCAACCATGAAGGATTCCCGGCTCACGCCAACGCCGCCCAGATTCGGGACGATTGATCGTCAGCGCGCCGGGCGACGACCGCGACGACCGCGACGACCGCGACGGCGACGACCGCCGACCAGCAACAGCAACTCGCCGACGCCGAACAATCCGCCACCGAGGATCAGCTTCGACACCACGGTTGCACCTGTCGTCGGAAGCGGCGCCAATCGATTGAGCACCACCGTGTTCGACTCGGCGGAGACCACTGCCTGACCACATGTCGCACCGGCTGCTGCCAGCAACGGGCAGACCAACTCGAGGGAGATCATCGGCAACGCCGTTGCGTGCGCCTGGTTGAGGATCACCTTCGCGGCGACATCGGCTGCAGTCACCGTGTGAACAGCGCTGCACGTGACGGTCTGACCGGAAGCCAAGTTGGTTGCAGGGCAGGTGGTCAACACAGCGTTGGGATCGGAGATGACGACGTTGGTCAGTGTCACATTGCCGTTGTTGGTTGCCGAGATCGTGAACGTGATCTGGTCGCCGGCCCGGGCGAACACGTCGGAGGAAGACGACTTGACCAGTGAGAGGTTGGTGATCCGTGTCGCCGGTACCACCACCGTCTCACTGGTTGCAGTGACAGCAGGACCGCTTGGGGGAAGCCCAGTCGCCGAGGCAGTGTTGGTGACGGCTCCCCGATCGAGATCCGTCTGGGTCACGACGTGCGAGGCAGAACACGTCAGCGTCTGACCGGGAGCCAGCGTTGCAGGCGCGCACGCGCCGACTGTTGCGTTCGGATCGGTGATGGTCACGTTGGTCAATGTGGCATTGCCAATGTTGGTAGCGACCAGTGTGTACCTCACGACGGCGCCGACGGCCGAGTACGCGGTCGTCGAGGCCGTCTTGCGGATCGACAACGCCGGCGAAGTCGGCACGACCGGGCTGACTTCGACATTCGCCGATGCCTGAGCAACGACTTGTTGGCTCGCCGGGCCAGCGGCCGCGGTGACGACATTCAAGATGGCACCCGACGCGTCGGGTGCGGCCCGCACGGCGAAGGTGATCGTGACCGACGCGCCGTTCGGCAGGTTGGCCGTGAGCATTGGCGACCCGGTGCCCGAGGTGGTGAGGCACACGCCGCCGGAGCTGCCGACGCACACCCATGAGATGGCGACGATCCCTGCAGGAACGGGATCGGAGATCACGACACCGTCGAGTCGTGCCGGACCGGCATTGCTGACAACGATCGAGTAGGAGAACGCGTCGCCCGGCAGCACTGTCGCCGCGCTGGCCGTTTTCTGCACTGCGAGCGCCGCCGTGAAATCGACGGTGACCGTGGCGCTGTCAGCGTTGTTCGTCGGATCAGGGTCGACCGTGTTGGGACCGACAGCAGCCGTCGCCGTGTTGACGATGGTGGCTGGCGACGAGGTGGTCGTCGTCGACGTCACGGTGAACGTCGCCGAACCGCCAGCGGCAAGGTCGACGGTCGCAGAAATATCTCCAGTGCCAGCGGCCGGGCACGACGAGCCTGGCGTCGCCGCGCACGTCCATGTGGTGTTGACGAGGCCGGCTGGAACGGAGTCGAGCACGGTCACACCGGTTGCCGCGTCCGGTCCGTTGTCGGCAACAACGACGGTGTACGTCAGCGACTGGCCCGCGGCGACCACAGGGGACGACGACGTCTTGGTGACGGCGACGTCGGCCGTGAACACCAGTGTGTCGGTGTCGCTGGCGATGTTGTTCGACGGATCGGGATCGGTAACACCCGGAGGCACGGTTGCAACGACGGTGTTGGTCAAGGTTCCGGCGGACGGACCGGCCTGCATCGACACAGTGAAGGTCACGGTCCCCGCGGCAGCAAGGTCGACGATCGTGTTGACCGCCCCGCTACCGGAAGCGGTGGCGCACAAGGAACCGGCAGTGGCCGCGCATGTCCACGAGGCTGTAGTGACGCCGGTCGGAAGCGGATCGGTGATGCTGACCCCCGCCGCTGCAGAAGGTCCGGCGTTGGCGACCGTGATCGTGTACGACGACGTCGCGCCGGGCGACTGCGAAGTGACGCCATTCGACTTGGCGACAGACACGTCGGCGATGGGGTCGAGGGCATCGCTATCTGTGGCCGTGTTGTTGACGACTACGGGATCGGTGACTCCGGGTGGAGGCGTGACGACGGCTGTGTTCACCAGAGTGCCGGTTGCACTTGGCGAGACGGTGCCGCTGACGTGAACGACGGCGCTGGCACCGACCGCGAGGTCGACGTCCAACGAGACGTTGCCGGAAGGCGAACCACACACCGCGCCGGCGCTTGGCGTACACGAGTACGTGGCGCCGCTGATGGTCGCTGGGATCACATCGGTGATGCTGGCGCCCGTGACTGCTGACGGGCCGTTGTTGACGACTGCGATGTCGTAGCCGACGGCGTTGCCCGGCGTGAGCGTCGCGACATAGTCCGTCTTCGTGATTGCTAGGTCGGCGACACGCTCGATATCGGTGAGGTCGGTCGCTTGGTTGTTCGTGGGGTCGGAGTCGACGGCGCCGACTGGCAAGGTCGCCGTCGCCGTGTTCGACAGAACGCCGGATGCAGACGCAACGACGACGGCGTTGGCGATGAACGTCACGGTGCTCACTGCCGGCATGTCGACAAGGTCATTGATCGGGCCGGAACCCGAGGGGGTCCCGCATACCGCGCCGCCTGTGGGACTGCACGTCCAAGTCGCGTTGACCAGCACTGCCGGCAGGTTGTCGAGCACCTGGATGCCGTCGATCTGCGATGGGCCGGGGTTGGTGACGACGATCGTGTACGACGTGGGAGTTCCGGCGATGATGGTCGACACGCCGTCCGTCTTGGTGATCGACACGTCGCCAAGACCATTCACAACGGTCGTGTCGGTCGCAACGTTGTTGCTGCTGTTGGGATCGTTGACGCCGGCCGGAGTCACGATCGTGGCGGTGTTGGTCACGGTACCGAGCTGGCTCGCGGCAATCGTCGCGTTGACAGTGAACGTCGCCGATCCACCGACAACCAGATCGACCGCGGCAGCGATGTCACCCGTGCCACTCGGCGTCGCACACGCGGAGCCCGGGGCCGCGTTGCATGTCCATGTCACGCCGGTCAATCCTCCGGGCATCACATCGCTGACAACGGCACCGAGCACCGACGAGGGACCGTTGTTGCCGACGGCAACCGTGTAGGTGATTGCGTCACCAGGCAATGCGGACACCAGCCCGTCGGTCTTGGTGATCGAGAGGTCGGCGAGACGGGTCAGCGCGTCGCTGTCGGTTGCAGCGTTGTTGGCCGGATCGGTGTCGATGTCACCAGCAGGCTCGGTGACGGTCGCGGTGTTGACGACGAACCCCGACGCTGCCGGGTCGATACCGGCGGCGAGCGTGATCGTCACCGATCCGCCAGCCGGCAACGAAGCCAGCAGCGCGACATCGCCCGTACCGTTCGGGGTCGCACACGTTGCGCCGCCGCTGGAGGTGCACGCCCACGTGGCGCCCGACAGCTCGCTCGGGAGCACGTCGGTGATCTGTGCGCCGGTGGCTGTCGAGGGGCCACTGTTGGCGACCGTGATCACGTAGGTGGTCGATGTTCCGGCAACCGCGGTGGCGGTGCCGTCGGTCTTCGTGATCGACAGGTCGACCGAAGGAGTCAGGCTGTCGACATCGGTCGAGGAGTTGTCGGACGTGTCGGGATCGGTGACGCCAACCGGCGCGGCAACCGTCGCCGTGTTGGCGACCACACCGGTCGCCGAGGCGCTCACCGTCGCCGTGACGGTGTAGGTCACGGTCGCGCCACTGGGCAGGCTGGCGCTCGTGGCGATCGGGCCGGTCCCAGAAGCCGAACCGCACAGACCGCCGGCGTTTCCTGTGCAGGTCCAGCTGGCATTGGTCAGTGCCGCGGGCATTGCATCGACGACCGACGCACCGGGGACCGCCGACGGACCGGCGTTGCCCACCACGATCGAATATGTGATTGGCGCACCCGGCACCGCAGTTGCAGCACCGTCGGTCTTCACAACGCTGAGATTTGCGAGCGGCGTCAATGTGTCGACATCAATTGCCGAGTTGTTGCCGAGATTGCTATCGGTGGTGCCGGACGCCGGCGTGACCGTGACGGTGTTGGTCAGCACTCCCGTTGCTGTTGGCGAAACCGTGGCAGAGAGGAGGTAGCTGACGGTGCCACCGACCGCGATCGTGTCGACCTGGTCGATCGATCCACTGCCCGATGCCGAGCCGCACGATGAACCCGGCGCGGCCGAACACGTCCATGTGGCCCCGGTGAGTGTTGCGGGCAGGCTGTCGAGCACTCGTGTCCCGGCCGAAGCCGATGGGCCGGCATTGGTGACGGTGACGGTGTAGGTGATCGGAGTTCCCGGAACCGCGGCGGGCTGCCCGTCGGTCTTGGTGACAGCAAGATCCACGGTCGGAGCGAGATCGGTGACATCGGTTGCCGAGTTGTTCGCCACGTTCGTGTCGGTGAAAGACGGCGCCGGCGTGAGGGTCGCAGTGTTGGTCAACACCCCGGTGGCGCCCGACGCGATCGTTGCGGTGACGAGGAACGAGACCGTTCCACCGGGGGCGACGTCGACGAGTTGGGCAATGCTGCCGGTACCGACCGGGCTGCCGCAGCTCGACCCAGGTGTCGCCGTACATGTCCATGTCGCGCCGGACAACGTCGCGGGCAACGCGTCATTGACGGCGACGCCACCAGCTGCCGAGGGACCACCATTGCTGACGACGATGGTGTACGAGGTTGCCGCACCTGGTACCGCAGATGTCAAACCGTCGGTCTTGGTGATCGACAGATCCCCAACGGGATCGACCTGCGTGGTGTCGGTTGCCATGTTGTCGGCCGTGTTGGGATCGGTTGCGCCGGCGGGCACGTCGACCTGTGCAGTGTTGGTGAGCGTTCCGGTCGTCGCCGTGACCGTCCCGGTGACGGTGAACGTCACGGTACTGCCGACACCGAGATCGACCAGCTCGTTGAGATCGCCCGTGCCTGAAGCTGCGCAGGCTCCGCCGATCCCGGCAGTACATGTCCAGCTGACACCGATGATGCCCACCGGCATCGAGTCGACGACGGTTGCGCCAGTGACAGCCGACGGACCGGCGTTGGCAACGACGATCAGATACGTGATCGGGTCACCGGGGCGGGTGTTGGTGTCGTTGTCGGTCTTGGTGATCGACAGATCGGCGACGACGTCGAGCGTGTCGGTGTCGGCGGCGGAGTTGTTCGACGGGTTCGGATCGGTGGCACCGGCCGGCGTTGTGATGGTTGCGATGTTGGTGACCGATCCCGTGGCCGAGCTCGACACCGTGCCAGTGACCGTGAACGTCGCCGTACCGCCCGTTGCCAGGTCGACAGCGGTGTTGATGCTGCCCGAGCCCGACGCCGTGCAGACGCCGTTCACGGCGACGCAACTCCACGACGCCCCGAGCAGCGACGCTGGGAAGGCGTCAGTGACGTTGGCCGCAACGATGTCGGAAGGACCAGCGTTGGCGACGACGATCGTGTACGACACCGCAGTCCCCGGAACCTGCGACACCACACCATCACTCTTGGTCACCGACAGATCAGCAACAGGAGTCAACGAGTCAACATCGGTCGCCGAGTTGTTCGACACGTCGGGATCCGTCACCCCACCAGGCGCCGACACCGACACCGTGTTGACCAACAAACCCGACGCATCAGCAGCCACGTCACCCGACACCGTGTACGTCAACGACCCACCAACCGGCACATCGACAACATCAACGACGTCGCCGCTACCCGACGGCGAACACACACCACCGCCGGCACCGACACACGACCACGTCACGTTCGACAACGACGCCGGCAACACATCACTCACCGACGCACCAACCACATCCGAAGGACCAGTGTTGCCAACCACGATCGTGTACGACACCGCAGTCCCCGGAACCTGCGACACCACACCATCACTCTTGGTCACCGACAGATCAGCCTGGGCGACAATGTCGGTCGTGTCGGTGGCAGTGTTGTTGGCGGGTGTCGGATCAACGCCGGAGCCGGGCATCGCCACGGTCGCTGTGTTCGACAATGTGCCGGTGAACGCAGCATCGATCGTCGCCGTCACGGTGTACGTCGCTATGCCGCCTGCGAGCAGATCGACGGTCGTGGCGATGTTGCCCGATCCGCTGAGGCTGCCGCATACCGAACCTGGCGTAGCCGTGCACGTCCACGTTGCCCCGCTGAGTTGCGAGGGCATCGTGTCGGCAACCGGTGCACTCGTGATCTTCGAGGGGCCGGCGTTCGAGACCGCGATCGTGTAGATCACCGAGGTGCCGGCGATGTCGGTGAGGTTGCCGTCGGTCTTGGTGATGGCAAGATCCGCCTTCGGGTTGACCGACGTCGTGTCGGTGGCCGAGTTGTTGCCGGGATTGGGATCGTTCGCGCCGATTGCTGCGGCGACGTTGGCGGTGTTGGAGATCGAACCGGTTGCCGAACCGACCACGGTTCCGGCCACCGAGAACGTCACCGAGCCACCAACCGCGATGTCGATCGTCTCGTTGAGCGAACCTGAGCCGCTGGCAGGGCAGACACCGTTCACTGCGGTGCACGTCCAGGTGACGCCGGTCAAGGTTGCCGGCACGACGTCGACGACGCTCGCGCCAATCGCGTCGGAGGGCCCGGCATTGGAGACGGAGACGGTGTACGTCACCACGTCGCCCGGAAGCGCCGAAGCGCGCCCGTCGGTCTTGGTCACGCCGAGATCGGTGATGCGAGCCAGCGTGTCGGTGTCGGTCGCAGTGTTGTTGGCCGGGGTCGGATCGGCCACGCCGATCGGCTCGGCGATGTGGGCCGCGTTGACCAGATCGCCAGCGAGCGCAGGGTCGACGGCGCCAGTCATGATGAACGTCGCGGATCCGCCGACGGGCAAGTCGACGGACTGGATGATCGACCCAGCCCCGCCGGAAGTTGTACACGCCCCGCCGCTGTTGCCGAGACATGTCCATGTCGCCCCGGAGATCTCGGCGGGTAGGAGATCGACGACAGTTGCGCCGACAACGTCGCTCGGTCCGCTGTTCGACGCCACGATCGTGTACGAGACGACTCCACCGGGCGTGACCGTGGCGGAACCATCGGTCTTGGTGATTGCGAGGTCGGCGACGAGAGCCAGCGTGTCGGTGTCGGTCGCGGCGTTGTTGGCCGGCGTCGGGTCGGTGACGCCGCCGGGTGTGGCGACAGAGGCGACGTTGACGATGTCAGCATTCACAGACGAATCGATGGATGCGACGACAGTGAAGGCAACCGAAGTGCCAGTTGCCAGATCGACGGTCGTCGACACGTCGCCAGTACCGGATGGATCGGTGCACGCCGCGCCAATCGCCGCGGCGCATGTCCATGATGTGAACGTCGTGCCGGCAGGCGCGAGGTCGGCAACCGTCGCACTCACCACGTTCGACGGGCCGGTGTTGGACACAACGATCGCGTAGGTCGTGCTGATTCCGGGAGTGGCAGTCGACGATCCGTCGTCCTTGGTGATGGTGAGATCGGCGACACTGGTGACGGTGTCGAGATCGGTGGCCGAGTTGTTGGCGGGTGTTGGGTCGGTCACCCCGATCGGCGCAGAAACCGAAGCGGTGTTGGAAAGCTGACCAGTCGTCGCCGAGTCGATGCTGACGACGACGGTGTACGTCAGAGATGAACCGGCAGAGAGGTTGGCGGTTGTTGCGAGCGGGCCAGATCCCGACGCCGTGCAGGAGGCGCCGGGACCGGCACTGCACGACCAGTTCATCACGGTCACGCCGGTAGGCATCGGATCACTGACGGCTGCACCGAACACATTCGACGGGCCGTTGTTGGTGACGACGACGGCGTAGGTCGTGCTGCTGCCGGCGACAGCAGTCGTGGTGAAGTCGGTCTTGGTGATCGACAGGTCGGCGCGACGCACGATCGCGGTGGTGTCGGTCGTCGCGTTGTTGCCCGGCGTCGGGTCGATCGAGCCGGCGGGCATTGTCACCGTTGCCGTGTTCGACAGCAGCCCCGGTACGGCTGAGGCATTGACGATTGCAGCTACGGAGAATGTCACCTGACCACCGGGAGCCAGATCGACGGGCTCGTTGATGCTGCCCACCCCACTGGTGTTGCCACATGCTGAGCCGGCAGATGCCGAGCAACTCCATGTCGCACCGAGGAGCACGCCTGGCAGCGAATCGGCGATCGTCACTGCATTGATCAGCGATGGGCCGGCATTGGTGGCGACGATCGTGTACGTGACGGGCGCGCCGGCGGCGACGTTGGACAGACCGTCCGTCTTGGTGATCGACAGATCTGCGGTCGGGGTGATCGACGTCGTGTCTGTGGCCACGTTGTCGGCTGGCGCGGGATCGCTGACACCCGACGGGGCGTCGATCCGAGCCGTGTTGACGACGACTCCCGTCGTTGCGGTGACGGTTGCCGTCACCGTGAACGTCGCCGTCGAGCCAACGGCCAGGCTGACGACCGTGTTGATGTTGCCGGTACCAGAGGCCAGGCATCCGGCGCCCGCCGACGCCACACACGTCCACGTCGCCGCGGTCAACGCAGCAGGCAACATGTCGGTGACTGGGGCACCGGCAACGGCCGAGGGTCCGGCGTTGGAGGCAACGATTGTGTAGGTGACGACGTCGCCGGGCTGGGCGTTGGCGAGCCCGTCGGTCTTGGTGATCGACAGGTCGGCCTCCGGGTTCAACGTGTCGACGTCCGTCGCTGTGTTGTTGCCGGCGAACAGGTCGGTCACCGCTGCCGGAGGCGCGACCGAGACAATGTTGGTCAGCGATGCCGTCGCTGCCGCCGATACGGTCGCGTTGATCCTGAAGGTTGCACTGGCACCGGGGGCGAGATCGATATTCGCGGCGATGTTGCCGGTGCCGCTCGCCGGGCAGCTGCCGCCGGTTGCGATACAACTCCACGTCGCCGCGAGCAAGGTGGTCGGAAGGAGATCGGTAACGGTCGCGCCGGCGATTGCAGATGGGCCGGCGTTGCCGGCGACGATCGTGTACGTGATTGCTGTACCCGGAATCACGTTGGGTTGACCATCGGTCTTGGTGACGAACAGGTCGGCTTGCGGGTTCAGGGTGTCGGTGTCGGTGGCAGCGTTGTCGCTCGCATCGGGATCCGTGGTACCGACCGGGGCAACGATGGATGCCGAGTTGACCAACGATCCCGTGGCCGCCGAATCGATCGACGCTGTGACCGTGTAGGTGATCGAAGAACCCACTGGCAGGTTGACGATGTCGGAGATGCTCCCAACGCCGCCGGCTGTGCAGTTCGCGCCAAGTGTGCCGGCGCAAGTCCAGCTGGCACCGAGGAGCGATGCAGGAAGGACATCGTCGACCGCTGCGCCGACTACGTCGGACGGCCCGGCGTTGGTCGCGAGAATGGTGTACGTGACCGGCGTGCCGGGCACTGCGTTGACCAGACCATCAGTCTTGGTGATCGACAGGTCGGCAACGGGGTGCAGGCTGTCGGTGTCAGTCGCCGTGTTGTTGCCGGATGCCGGATCGGTGACACCTGGTGGTGCAGCAACTGCTGCGGTGTTGACCAACGTGCCGACTGCTGCGCTGGAGATGCCCACGGCTAGTTGGTAGGTGGCGACGCCGCCCGGAAGCAGGGCAATCGTGTCGGCCAGCGCGCCGCTGCCCGATGGGCCGCACGCCGACCCGGCCGATGCGGTGCACGTCCAGGTCATCGACGCTGCTCCGGCCGGCAGTGCATCGGTGACCGACGCTCCACCGAT
>JAENVT010000131.1 GCA_016650435.1 Ilumatobacteraceae bacterium | reverse complement strand
TCGTCGCGGTCGATGAACTCGGGCAGGACCTCGCGTCCGAAGATCTCGATCGACTCCATGATGTGCTCGTGCGAGTTGCGGCCAGCCTGCATCACGAAGATGACCTGGTCGACACCGGCCTCTTCGAACCGGCGAAGATATTCACGGACCTGCGCCGGCGTCCCGACGCTGCCGCGCAATCCGGTCGAGTCCCCGGCGGCTTGCTTCGCGCCGAGCACATCGACGCTTTGTCCGGCGCGCACGGCAGCGGCGATGGCGTCGGGGTCGTAACCCTGCGCGGCGCGGCGCTCGACGTATTGCGACCACACATCGGTCTTGCCCGGCTGATGCTCGCCGAACACGTAGAAGTGCCCGAGCGAGTAGCCGAAGAAGTTGGCACCTTCTGTGCCGCGGCGAATCGCCTCATCTTCGTCGTGATGCATCATCATCGGACTGACACAGGCAACCTGCGGGTTGACGCTGAAACCCACCGGATGACATTTCTCCGTGAACGTGCGCTCGTACTCGGTGACCCAGTTGACGGCCTCTTCGGGGTCGATGAATGCAAAGGTCAGCGCACCCATGCCCTTCTCGGCGGCAAGCAGGATCGTCTCACGGCGACTGCATGCAACCCACAACGGAGGGTGCGGTTTCTGCACCGGCTTCGGGATGACGTTGCGCGGTGGCATCTGCACGTACTTGCCCTCGACGCCGGTGAACGGCGTTTCGGCCATGCAGCGAACCGCGACCTCGAGTCCCTCCAGCCACTGCTCGCGCTTCTCCAGCGGATTGACTCCGAATCCGGCGAGCTCGGCCTCGCTCGACGACTCGCCACTGCCGAACTCGACGCGCCCGCCGCTGACGAGATCGAGCATGCTGACGCGTTCGGCAGTGCGGGCCGGATGGTTGAACTTGGGCGCGGTCAGGATGATGCCATGCCCGAGGCGCATGTTCTTGGTGCGCTGACTGCACGCCGCGAGGAACACCTCCGGCGCCGATGAGTGGCTGTACTCCTCGAGGAAGTGGTGCTCGACTTCCCAGACGTACTGGATCCCCAACGAGTCGGCGAACTCGACTTGGTCGAGCGCATCCTGGATCAGTTGGTGCTCGGTGCCGTCGTCCCACGGTCGGCCGATCTGGTGCTCGTAGAAGATGCCGAACTTCATGTCAGCCGGCCGCCGCGGCGACCGCATCGACCATCTGATCGATGTGCTCGTCGCGGATGACCAGCGGAGGACACATCACCAAGCCATCGGCGAGGGACCGGACGATCACGCCACTCGTGTCGAGCATGTGATCGCGCATTGCCTTGGCATCCTGGTCGGGTCGCACGTCGAGGGCCCACATTCCACCGATGCCACGCACGTGATCGATGACGCCATCAGCGGCGAGTGCCTGGAGTCCGCCACCCAACCGGTCTTCGATGTGTTTGGCGCGCTCGACCAGGCCTTCGCGGCGGATGATCTCCAGGTTCTTCAGTCCCGCTGCACATGCGGTTGGATGACCCGAGTACGTGAAGCCATGAAAGAGGACGAAGTCGGGATCGGATTCGAGCGCTGCGGTTGGGGCGGCGCCCACGAACACGCCGCCGAGCGGGATGTAGCCGGAGGTGACACCTTTGGCGAAGGTCGCGAAGTCGGGTGACACACCGTAATGGTGGGCAGCGAACCAACTGCCGGTGCGGCCGAAGCCGGTGATGACCTCGTCGAAGACGAGGTACGCGCCGTGCTGGTCGCACAGCTTGCGCAGCGACTGCAGATAGCCGTCGAGCGGCGGGTGGACGCCACCGGCACCCTGCACCGGCTCGGTCATGATGGCCGCGACCTCGTTGCCTCGCTGGCTCATCAGCGTGGCCACCGCCTCGACGTCGTCGGGCGGCACTTGCACCACTTCGTCGACGAAGGGGCCAAAGTTTTCCTTGTAGGCGGCGATACCCAGGGCACTGGTGCCGCCGTAGGCGACGCCGTGGTAGCCGCGGGTGCGGCTGATGATCAGCTTGCGCTGCGGCTGGCCTGCCTGCACGTGGGCCATGCGGGCCAGTTTCATCACCGTATCGATGGACTCCGAACCCGACGAGGTGAAGAACACTCGAGCGTTGGGGGTCGGTGCGATTTGCCGCAATTCCTCTGCCAACTGTTCCGCAGGCTCGTTGGTGAACGGGTCGAACGCCGAGTATGCGCCGAGCGTGCGGACCTGGGCGGCGATGGCTTCGGCCATCTCGGCGCGACCATGGCCGATCGCGTTGTACCACAAGCTGGCCATTCCATCGACGAGCTCGCGGCCGTTCTCGTCCCACACCAAGGCGCCGTCGCCCCGATCGATGCGGATGAAGCTCTCGCGAGTGGGTTTGGCATATGGGTGAAGAAACGCTGCGGGCATGTGACAACGGTACCCAACCTGCTCGAATCGTCAAGAGTTGCGCATACACTCCGCATTTCCTAGGGATAGCTTTGGCGTCGAGGAGGTGCGGGTGCTCCCAACCGCGACAACAACGACGCAGCCACAGTCACCTCGGTCCCGCACGCAGCTCATCACCCGACGATTGGTGGTGGCGTCGACTCCCGCCAGATTGTCGCTGCTGCAGGCCGGCTTCATCGTGCTTGCGTTGGTTTTCGCGTTGGTCGGCGCGTTCGGGGTCAATCGGCGGTCCAGCGCCATCAACGAGGTGCGCAGTGCATCGCGCCAACTGCTCGCGCTCCAAGACATCCAGGTTCGCGTCGTCCACGCCGACGCGATCGCTAGCTCGTCGTACCTGCGCAGCGGGCAAGAGGACCCGGCGCAGCGAACTGCCTATCTCGACGAGATCGCCAAGGCCGGCGACGGATTGGTTGCCGTCTCCGCCGCGGCCACATCCGCCGATCTCGAGCAGCTCAGTACGGCCAGCCGGCTGCTCGGTAGCTACGTCGGCCTGGTCGAGCAGGCCAGGGCAAACAATCGGCAGGGCTTTCCTGTAGGCGCCGCGTACCAGCGTCAGGCCAACGGGATTGTCAGCAACGCCGATCCCGACACGCCCGACATCGTTTCGTCGTTGCGAGCGGTCGAGGAATCGCAGCGCACCCAGATCAACCACAGCCTGGAGAGCGCGCACCGCGCCGGGATCTGGTTGCACGTCACGGGGTGGCTGCTGTTCATCGCTCTCGTGGTGGGGAGTTGGTGGATGTGGCGAACGTTCCGTCGAGTCGTCAACCTTCCGATAGCAGTTGCCTTGCTCGTGTTGTTTCTGCTGTTGTTGATCGGCGGTGTCAAGCAAGGCGGAGCAGCGAGCGACGCTGACGACGCCGTCGGCACGCAGCTCGCCGGCGCCGACAAGGCCGCCCAGGCCCGCGCCGCGGCGTTCGAAGCACGTTCGCAAGAGGCATTGACGTTGATCAACCGCGGTAACGGAGCCGCCAACGAGGTGAACTGGCAACTCGGCAACGACGTGGTGACTCGCGAGATGTCCAACACGCTTGGCAGCGACGACGGCCTGTCGAGTGGCGCTGCCAGCGCGTACGCCAGCTACGCGGAGGCGCACATCGAGATCCGCGAGCTCGACAACGCAGGCAATTGGGACCAAGCCGTCGCAGTCAGTCTCGGCACGCAGAAGACATCGGCGGGGATCGACTCGGTGAAAGCGTTCGACGACTTCGATCAGGCTGTCGGCAAGATCGCGACGGCGGAAGGCACTACCGCGTCGGCCCGTCTCAGTAGCGCGGTGCATCCGTTGAGCTCGCTTCGAAACATCGTGTTTCTCGCCGGTCTCATCATCGCCATGCTCGCCGCGCTCGGCATCGGGCAACGGTTGAAGGAGTATCGATGAACGCGCGTCGGTCCCTCGTGATGGCCGCGGCCGTGGTGCTCGTCGCCGGCTGCTCGGGATCCGTTCGTCTATCGGGAGCCATCGAAGGCGAAGTGCCTCCAACGACCTCCGTTGCTGCACCGACGCCACCCACATGCACGGCCGCAGAGAAGGCCCTCGACCCGACTCGTTCGTACGCGCCGCAGGGTGCGTTGCCGTCGCCCGATGATCTGCCAGCGGGATCGACGATGGCGGCGATCCGCGAGCGTGGCAAGTTGATCGTGGGTGTCTCGGGCGACACGCTGTTGTTCGGGGCACGCAACACGTTGACCAACCAGATCGAGGGCTTCGACATCGACATGTTGAAAGAGGTCGCCAAGGCGATCTTCGGTCCCGACGGCGAGTCCAACATCACCTACAAAGTCATCACGTACGCCGACCGCCTGCCGAACTTGGAGGCAGGTCCCCTCGACGGTGGCGTCGAGATCGTCGCCCACACCATGACGATCAACTGCGACCGATGGCTGCGAATCGCGTTCTCGTCGGAGTATTTCGATGCCGGTCAGCGCGTGCTGGTCAAACTGGGCTCCGGCTTCAAAAGCATCGAAGATCTCAACGCTGCGAAAGCGACAGTGTGTGCGCCAGAGGGCAGCACCAACATCGATCTGCTGCGCAAGAACGAAAGCGGAAAGTACGGCGACCTGGTCGTGCTCGCGAAGCCCGACGTCACCGACTGCCTGGTGGCGATGCAGCAAGGCCAGGCTGACGGCGCAACCGGCGACGACACCGTGCTGGCCGGTCTCAAAGCCCAAGATCCGAACACCGAGGTGGTTGGCGACAAGTTCACATCCGAGCCCTACGGTCTTGGGATGGCGAAGGACAAGATCGATTTCGTGCGCTTCGTCAACGGTGTGATCGAGTCGATGCGCACCGACGGCCGGTGGAAGGCGATCTACTCGAAGTGGCTCATCGGAGTGTTGAGCGACACGGTCATCGATCCACCGCCGGCGATCTACGGGAGGGACGGCTAGTGGACGAGACTCCCTCCACGCGGCAGATGACTGCACTGCTGGCTCAGTGGCACGACTGGTTGGGCGCCCGAACCGATGCGATGTTGTCGTTGGAAGATCGTGTGCGCGGCTCCGGGTCCGACGCCGATCGATCGGATCTGGCCACTGCGTTCGTCGCCCGCAAGATCGTCGACGATCGTCTTCAAGCGATCAGTCACCTGGCCGAGCACGATCGTGCCAAAGCTGGCGCGCTGGCCAACGAACCGCTGGTCGACGATCTCGGCGGCCCCGTTGGCCAGAACCTCGCCGATGCAGCGGCGTTGGTCGATGCCATCGTGCGGCGCGTCGAGGCGAACGTGTCGGGCGTAGAAGCGCGTTCTGCGGCCGAGGTAGGCACGGCTACTCGCGCTGACGCCGATCTGAAGGTTGCCGAGCGGTTGGCGGGTGAGCTCGGTAGTCACATCAATCGTGCCGCCCAGCTGCGCGGTGATCTCGTCGCCCGCCGTGATCTGGCCGGCGTCGCTACTCGAGCGGAGGCGCTGCGCGATGAGCTGGAGCAGATCGATGCCGAGCGACGGCAGTTGTTCGACAATTGGAGCGCCT